>JAICHZ010000177.1 GCA_025924655.1 Pseudonocardiaceae bacterium
CGTCGGCTCGTTGGTCCAGGCCCCCTCCAGCCCGCTGGTGAGCGTGTCGGGGCCCTTGCCGCTGCCGCACATGTTCTTCCAGCCCAAGCCTTGCTGCTCGACGGGGCAAGCCTCGGGTTCCGGACCGATGCAGTCCGGACTGACTGCGCCATGGCACTTGCCGAAGGTGTGGCCGCCGACGATGAGCGCCAGGGTCTCCTCGTCGTTCATGGCCATACGGCGGAAGGTCTCCCGGATGTCCCGGGCGGCAGCCAGCGGATCCGGGTTGCCGTTGGGGCCCTCCGGGTTCACGTAGATCAGGCCCATCTGCACGGCGCCGAACGGACCGGTGAGCTCACGGTCATCGCTGTAGCGCTCATCTCCGAGCCACGTGTCCTCAGGACCCCAGAAGATCTCTTCGGGCTCCCAGATGTCCTCTCGCCCGAAGCCGAAACCGAACGTCTTGAACCCCATCGATTCCAGGGCACACTGGCCGGCGAAGATGATCAGATCGCCCCAGGAGATTTTCCGGCCGTACTTCTGCTTGACCGGCCAGAGCAATCGCCGCGCCTTGTCGAGGCTGGCGTTGTCGGGCCAACTGTTGAGTGGGGCGAAGCGCTGAGCGCCGCTGCCGCCACCGCCCCGGCCGTCGGCGATGCGGTAGGTACCGGCGGCGTGCCACGCCATGCGGATGAAGAGCGGCCCGTAGTGACCGTAGTCGGCCGGCCACCAGTCGTGCGACGTCGTCATCACCCCGAAGATGTCCCGCTTCAGCGCATCGAGGTCGAGGGTCTTGAACTCTTCTGCGTAGCTGAAGTCCTCGCCCATCGGATTGGACAGGGGCGAGTGCTGGTGGAGAACACTCAGGTCCGGCTGGTTAGGCCACCAGTCCCGGTTCGTCCTGGGCCGATGTGGCTTGGGCGTCGGGGAGGAAATTGCTGGGTTCTCGCTTTCGCTAACGCTGTCAGACACGTTGGTCATTCTCCTTACTCGCTGTTTCCTTCTGAGTGCTAGTTGCTCTAGACGTTGGTTGCTCCGGGTCCAAGGCTGCTGCTGAGTTGGTGTCGCACGCTACGTGTCCGCTTTCAGTCGCCGGACGAGACAGGACTCGCCGCCACACACTCGGGGCACCGACCCCAGTAGATGACCTCGGCTTCGTCGATCTCGTAGCCCGAGTCGTCGGCGGCGGTCAGGCAGGGGATGTAGCCGACCGCGCAGTCGACATCGGCGATGGCACCGCACGACCGACAGACGACGTGGTGGTGGTTGTCCCCAACCCGCGCCTCGTAGCGCGTCACGGAGCCCGTCGGCTGGAAACGCCGCACCAGACCCGCGGCAGTCAGCGCGCGCAGCACGTCGTAGACGGCCTGGTGGGACACCTCACCTAGATCCTCCCGCACGATACCGATGATCGAGTCCGTGTCGGCGTGCGGATGGTCGTGCACCGCGGACAGCACCGCTACCCGAGGGCGCGTCACGCGGAGAGCAACCCCGCGCAACATGCGCTCGAAGTCCGAAGTGGTTGGCACGCTCCAAGCGTGCCGCAGTTTCTGGAATCAATCAAGAATCAGGTGTCGACTCTCTCCCGACTGCTGCGACGTTACGGAGCATGTCAGAGCACTCGCCACGCTTGCCGCCAACCTGGTCCTCCAAAGCGCCGCTTTTAAGCCAACGTCTGTTGACGAAACAGTTAAGCAAGTCTAACGTCAACGAATCATGGTTCTAGAAGGTTCGGGGGCCCGGGGGTTCCGACAATGGAGGTGGCATAGATGAGTATTCAGCGCATAGCGTTGGGCAGCGGCCGGGGCGAGGCCTGGGACCTGACCGCGCTGCACCGGACCCTGTTGCAGTCCTCCGAGGAGGACTGATGACTGGTCGTAACAATGCTGGACGCCGAGCCGCGCATCACTTGTCGTAGCTATTTTTGAGTTGCCCTATGAGTCGGTCAGCATAGATGTGGATAAGTGGATCTTGCCACCAGTCCGAGTGGTAGTGGATAGGGGCAAGGGCACCGCCAGGTCCGGGACAAAGTGATGGTGGATCCAAGCAGGCCACGTCTATAGCATCCTGATGCAGCTGTTGGTCAGGCGAATTGGGCTTGGAAAAAATCCAGGATCCGATATAGTCGGTGTGTCGAACGATATTTCGCCATTTTCCTGTGCGCGTGGCTTGCGCGCGATCAGATTCAGGATCGCTGTTATTCCTCAACAGTTCATTAAGCTCGACTGCATATTCGTAACTGAAATAGGCTGGGAATGCGCGCCCGTACAGTCGACGGAAGGGGCAGGCCAGGGTCAGCAGCGCGACCTTGCCAATCGTTCGGGGCGGCAGCTGCGCGACGACGGCCGGCGCGATCAGCGATCCCTGACTGTAACCGGTGATCAGCACCGGGCTCGGGGACACGGTGGGTGGAGGCTGCAGCTCGGTAGCCGGCTGGGAGAGGTGGTCCGATCGCTCGCCTGTCAGCAGCACGACTCGATCGACGATCTCGGGGACGGCCTGTTCGGCGTAGCAGGGTGGGGCCAGTGGATGGGTGGCTCGTGGCCAGAAGGTGGCCACGTCCCACAGGGCGCCGACCGCGCGCCTTCGGCCGGAGTTGGCGTAGGTCGAGCGGAGCATGCCCACCAGAACAATTGCGGTCACGGCGCTCACGCCAACGCCGAAGGTCACCAGAACGTCGACCACGCCAGCCAAGACGGCTGCTTGAGGAAGGGCCAGGAGCGCTGCCACCTCCACCGCAGTGACACCGATGGCCCAGGCAAGCGCCACCATCGCGACGAGCACATCCACGCTATCGGTCAGCGAGGCGATCGCCCACGCTCTGGCGACTTGGCCCACGGCGTCGCCGGGCGCTTGCTCTGGCTCGGGGTACCAGGCACGAACCTGATCATCGCCTTGGGTGAACTGGTGAACTTTGCGTCCATAGGTGCGCCATAGCACCAACCCCGCAATCAGCAAGGCAGGCAGGGTAGCGACCGTGCCGATTGCGAACGCGAACGCCTCGTCTGGCACGAACAACGTTGAGGGCGTTGGCCTCTCAGCCGGGAGGTGCACACCGCTGGGTTGACCGAACAGTCGTGCGACAGCGAGGTTGGTTGCCGCCGAGAGCAGCCCGCCGAGCAGCACCGCGATCAGGGATACCAGCGGGGTTAACCACCCACCGAGGAACGGCTGCCAGTCGCTGGTGCGTTGAGATTCATCGGACCTGCGTAGCACCCGAACCGTGATCACAAGCCCGATCAACAGGATGCTCTGAATGATCAGGACAGCTCTGGTTCCATTCACCAGGCCGGGCGCGACCGATGACTGGCCATTCCGGTCGAGCATCCACAAACAGCCGAGGACAGTTGCAAGCAGCACCAGTGCACCCGCACCCGCTACCGCGCGGAAGCGATACCGGGAGGCGCTACCGCGGTCATCAAGCTGGTGCTCTCGATCGACCGCGCTGGTGGCTGTCGCTGCGACGGCGACGACAAGCACGATCGTCGCGGCCGAAACCTCGATGACTCGCCACACCGTATGCTGGCTTGGCAGCAGCGCCACGCTCAACGCCGCAAAAGCGAGCGCCGCACCCACGTGTAGGTTCCGCTGTCTGGTCACGACGGTGGCGCCATGCCAGAAACCGGGCTTTCTCAGCTTCCAATCATGATCTCCTACGGCGCTAACGCTCGTTTCGCGGTTCTCATATCGATGCGCTGTTCGAACGCTAGCCAGCCACAAAGCGCCGACGATTACCCCGACCATGGCCAACGCCAGGCCGACCCGCGACCCTGCACCCAACCGGGTGTACCACCCAATCCACCAACTCGGGCTGCCGCTTCGCGTCGCGGCGTTTTGCCACCCGATCGTGCTGACCAGCACGATGACCGCGCCGTTGACCAACTGGATGGTCGCTGCGAGCGCAAGCAGCCGCATTATTCTCCGAGCCCACCGATGGTGACCCGGCTTGGCCCCGCCAGTTGGCAGCATGAAGAAAGCGACGTTGTAGAGCATGAACGGTGTCAACACGATCCAAGAGGCTGCTGCTAACGGCTTTTCCGTCAGCCCTCCCCACGAATAAGCCTCCAACGGCCACGGCACAGACAGCGCACCGCGGCCGCCCGGATCCCACCGACGGTAGATCGCCGTCGGTGACTTACCAGCTACCTGGACTACGTGGGGATGCTGCAGCATCGTGGGACCGTCGGAGCCGGACACACCATGAATACGGAACTCCGTGGGCTCACCGCCACTGAATCGTCGATCCGCCAACGCCCCAGCTGCCACAGCTTGCGCCGGACTGATCAGGTCAGCACCCGAGAAGCCCGCTGGAGCCTCAAGACCCAGCGAGACCTCACCCGAAGAAACGTCGATGGCCGGGTTATCGGCATGTTCGTCCACAATGCCCCCAAGATCCAAGGCTTGGTCTCCCACCAGCCTGGATGCCGACCCGAGACATCGGCTTCCAGCGGCCTTCGCTCAACTCGCCCTCACCATCTGATCACAGCACCACTACGGCTGAGTCTGCCCGTACTCGACCAACGCAACACCAGCGCGGGACTCTTGCGTCAGAGGATCACTGCGGAGCGTGGGTAGCTGGGCCGCAGACCAGTCGGCTCGGCGGTGACGACCTGCGGGTAGTGGTGTTGGCAGGCCTGCCGCGGGTGGATCGGTGCGATAGGCCTGGCGGTGAAATCAATCCCTCGCTGGAGAAGCGAGGTTTACTGTCAGGTGATCCCGGGTAACTCAGTGCGACCAACGATCCTTGGGCTTCAGAGCGGACGACCGGTCCGTCAGGGCAGATCCGGCGTCTTTCCGGGGCCCACCGAAGTGGTAGAAGGGAGCTGGAGATGGCGGTGGTCTGAATCCTGGTGGTGTGCGGTTTCGTCTTCTGCATGTTTGCGCGCACTGTTCGAGGCGGACGGATTCGCGACCCGAGAAGACCGCGACTAGCGGTTGGTGTGCAACTCCCAGACCGCGGACTGGGCATTGGAGACCACGGAACTCCCGTGAGCTAGACGCTGCCTGCAAAGCGCGATGACCGATTAGATCAACGACTATAAGGAGTAATCATGGACCACAGCACTGCACGTAAGCTGATCAGGGCGGCGACCTTGTCCGTTCTGGTGCTAACGACATCGGGAGTGGCAGGTTTGGGGGTAATGGCCGCTAGTCCGGCCATGGCCCAGCCGGACGGTCCGGGCGGGGGCGCGGCCCAGGGATTGGGCTTAGATCAGCCCGACCCTCCGCCCCCTCCGGCCCCCATTCCCCCTCCCGTCCCGCCGCTCCCTGGACCGTGAGTTCCCGGTTGGTTTGCTGTAGGTAGGTAGTCGCAGCTTGCCTGTGGCGGGTTTGGGGGTGGTCATGCGAGTCTGGCCACCCCCTCCGCGCCCGCAGGAATGGGCTCGTCGATGGCGATGTGAGGTTGTCCAACCTAGGCCGGGGCGGTCCCCGGCGAGAGTCGGGTGATCACGCCGGTGTGGCTCAGTGACTTGCCGGTGGTCTCCGGTGCGAGCAGCTGGGACACGCTGGCGCCGATCACGCACATCGCCGCTCCGATCACCATGCACCACGGCAGGCCGATGGCAGTTATCCCGACCGGGAGCAGGAACGTGCCCGCCGCAGCCCCGATCCGGCTAAACGCGTTGGCGATGCCCACCCCGGTGGCCCGCACATCGGTGGGGAACACCTCGATCGGGTACACGGCGGTGAGGTTGCCGGTCACGGCGTTGAAGAACGCGAAGACCGCGAAGGCACCGACCAGCGCCATCGGCGGCGCACCGGCCCACAGTCCGATGACCAGCAACGCCACTGCCATGACCCAGAACGGGCCGATCAACTGCTGGCGGCGCCCGATCAGCTCGATCGTCAGCATGCCGACGATCGCCCCGATGAACGCGATGCCGTTGGCGAAGATCGTGCCGGCCATCTCGTTGAGCTTCAGCGACTCAAACACCTTCGGAGCGAACGTGAAGATCGCGAAGTAGGGCGTCACCACGCAGATGTAGAAGGTGCACACGAAGAAGGTGCGAGAGCGCATCCCCGGGGCGAACAGCTGCCGCCAGCCGGCCTCGTTCCTGGTGTCCGAGCCGTAGTCGGCCTCGGCCATGTGCTCCTCGCCGCCGAGGTAGCGGTCGATGATCAGCCGGGCATCGTCGGTGCGCCCGTGCAGCATCAGCCAGCGCGGCGACTCGGGCAGCCCGATCCGCAGCCCCAGCACGACCAGCGCCGGGATCGCGCTGGTGGCCAGCGTCGCGCGCCAGCTCCAGCCGAGGCCATCGAGCAGGCCGTAGGCGGCCACCACCGAGAACAGGTAGCCGCCGTACCAGAAGACGAGCATGTAGGACACCCGGCGGCCACGCCCGTGCGCCGGCACGAACTCCGACAGCATCGACGAGCCGATGGAGTACTCGGCCCCGATGGCGACACCCAGCAGTAGCCGCACGACCAACAACTGCCATCCCTCAGCGACGAACGCCTGCAACACGCCCAGGACGACGAACAGGCAGATGTCGGCCAGGAACAGCTGCTTGCGGCCGAACCGGTCGGTGAGGAAACCACCGATCGGCGCGCCGAAAAAGATGCCGATCAGCGACGACGCCCCGATCAAGCCAGCCCACACCGGCGAGATCCCGAGCTCCTTCGACAACGGCACCAGCACCACGCTGAGCACCCCAAGGTCGAACCCGTCGAGGCCCTCGCCCCACGCCGTGGCCAGCGTCAACCGCCGCAGGAAGCCTTTGTCGCCGTACTCCTTCGCGCTCTTCGTGACCTGCGCCATGTCGAACTCACCCTCGTCCCAGCCGTCACTGTCCTTAGGAAAGATAATCACCGCGCGGGGCTGCCGCAGCCGGAGGCGCGCCGGTCGGGCCGACGGCCCCTGGGCCCTGAGGGACGAACCCGCACCCCGATCGACTCCAGCATGCCCCGCAACAACACGGTGCACCGCGCATACCGCGCGGTCAGGCCAGCGACGTACTCGGCGAAGGTCCGCACCCCGCAGTCGTCGCCGCCGCAGAAAACCGGCGCACCCATAGCCGGATCTCCACCCGTCGACCCGCCACCGCAGCGTCAGCCAGCCTGCGTTCATACCGGCTGTACACCCGAATCGACTCGCCACCACACCCCGGACAACAGGCCGCCACGGCCCGCGGATCCTGATCTTGCGGACACCATCCCCGTCAGGATCGGACGGGCATCCAGACCGTCTCAGGCCGCAGACATGTGATCGGTAGAGGTAGCTGAGGGCCGCTGGCTGCAGCACGCCAAGCGCTACGGATACAACCTGATGGCGGCCTGCTCTATCCGTCAGCGCGTCAGCACCCTCATAGCTTCACCCGATGGAGGGGCGGCAGGAGGTATTTACCGGTTTACTCGTGCTCTCGTTGTTGTGTGCCGGTTGAGTGTGCGGAGGTTCGTCACCGCCTACGGTTGCCATGTCAGGCTGTTCGTGGACGGTGGCATCCGCTCCTGACCTCGCGCTCGTGGTGGGTGACTGAACTTGTCCACCGGGTTGCTTCAGAGGATGCCGTTTCACCCGCGAAGCGGTCTATCTGGCATCGGTGTTGGGCACCGGCCCTTTCCGCCCCGTCACACTTGCCTGGCC
>JAICHZ010000178.1 GCA_025924655.1 Pseudonocardiaceae bacterium
GCCGACAGTGAGGAGTCCCGGACGGTGAGCCGTTCGTAGTAGCTGAAGTTGCGGGCTTTCTGTGCGGCGGTGAACGCGTCGCCGCGGCGGTGCATGGCCAGCACGAGATCGGCTTGCTTGACCACCTGTTTGCGGTAGAGATCGAAATACGGAAAGTGCAACAGCAGGGGGTACTGCTGTGCGGTGGTGGCGGCGAAGTCCCAGACCTGGTGGCGGGTGAAGCCTTCGGACTGCGGGTGGACGCCGAGGGTGTCGTCGTAGGGGATGTACATCGCCTCGGCGGCGTCGCGCCAATGAGCGGTGTCCTCCTCGTCGACCCCGAGCTCACGGGCCCGGTCGGGGTGGCGAGTGGCCAACTCGGCGGCGGCGCGCAGGTTCTGCTGGGCCATCAGGTTGGTGTAGACGTTGTTGTCGGCGATGGCGCTGTACTCGTCGGGGCCGGTGACCCCGTCGATGCGGAATGCGCCGTGGGCGTCGTGGTGACCCAGCGAGGACCACAGCCGCGCCGTTTCGACCAGTAGTTCCAGGCCGATTGTTCGTGCGAATGGTTGATCGTCGGTGGCGTCGAGGTAGCGGATGACAGCGTCGGCGATGTCGGCGTTGACGTGGAATGCGGCCGTGCCCGCCGGCCAGTAGCTGGAGCATTCTTCGCCGTGGATGGTCCGCCACGGGAACGCCGCGCCGCGCAGCCCGAGTTGACGGGCCCGCGCGGTGGCCATCGGGAGGGTGGAGTGGCGCCAGCGCAGGGCGTGGGCGACGGTCTCCGGTGCGACGTAGGTGAGCATGGGCAGCACGTAGGCTTCGGTGTCCCAGAAGCAATGCCCGTCATAGCCAGTCCCGGTCAGGCCTTTGGCGGCGATCGCTCTGCCCTCGGCCCGGGCCCCGGCGGCCAACACGTGGAACAGGGAGAACCGCACCGCTTGCTGTATTTCGGCGTCCCCGTCGAGTTCCACGTCGGCCCGGTCCCAGAACGCGTCGAGGTAGGCCCGCTGCTCGGCGAGCAGCTGGTCCCACCCGGTCTGGGTCGCCCCGGCGAGTGCCGCGTCAGCCTGATCCCGGACCGCGGGCAGCGACCGGGCCCCCGACCAGCCGTAGGCGACGAACTTGACCAGCCGCAGCCGCTGCCCGGGCTGCAGCGTCGCGGTCACCGTCACTCGACCCAGATGGGAGAAGCTCTCCGCGGACACCTCGGTGGCGGCCGGCCCGTCGACGACGTGGTCTATCACCGCGGCGATCCGCAGACCGCTGTGCCGGGTGGAGTGCACCAGCCCGGCCCGCGCACCCTTGGCCGCATGCTCTTCTGCCACCAAGGGCGCCTCGAGCACCGCGGCGACCCGGGGATCACCCTCGGGTGGCGGGAGCTGCTCGTTGGCCACCAGCTCGGACTGCACGACCACCCGCAACGGGCCATCAAGGGCCTCGACGTCATAGCAGATCGCCGCGATCGACCGCTGCACCAAGGACACCAACCGGGTCGAGGACACCCGCACGACGCGACCGGCCGGGGAAGCCCACTCAGCGGTCCGGTGCAGCACACCGGCACGAAAGTCCAGGCACCGCTCATGGGCCCGCAGCTCGCCGTAGCGCACGTCGAACGGCTCGTCATTGACCAGCAGCCGGATCAGCTTGCCGTTGGCCACATTGATCAGTGTCTGCCCGGACTCCGGATACCCGTAACCGGCCTCGGCATAGGGCAGCGGACGCAACTCGTAGACCCCGTTGAGGTAAGAACCTGGCAGACCGTGCGGCTCTCCCTCGTCGAGGTTGCCGCGCCAGCCGATATGCCCATTAGCCAACGCGAAGACCGACTCACTCTGCGCGAGCACCGTTAAGTCCAAATCGGTCGCCCGCAGACACCACGGCTCGACCCGAAACACCGGATGGTTGATCACGAGGCCTCCCGCAACTCGACCGAGTCGACCACCGCGACGTCGGTGCCGTGCACTTCGTGCTTCCGGCGTGGCGCGAGCTCGTTGTGACGGTTAGCCTAGATCCTGCACCGTTTTGGCGTTGGGCGCATCATGCGGCCCTGCTCTGAGGCTGGGTCTTCGCGCCGACACCAGCCAGGGTATCCCAGCGCGGCCGGGCGAACAGCTCCCGGGAACGGGCGTAGATAACCTTGGCATCGCCCGATGCGTTCCAACGTGGTGGGATGGGTGCAATGGGCGGTATGGGAGGCGGCAACGCGACCAGTGGGCCGGTTACCCTCGCCACCCTGGCCGCTAGCGACGCCACCGCAGCCACCACGATCCTGACACTCTCGCGCTGACCCGCCCGCCGCCACCGCAAGGAAAAACGAGCAAGGGAGCTGAGAATGGCAACGATAGTTGTCGGAGTTGATGGCTCCCGGAGCGCGCAGGAAGCGTTGCACGTCGCCTTTGACGAGGCGAGGTTAAGAGGTGCGGTGCTGCGCGCAGTCATGGCCTGGGATGTGTCGACGATGGCCTACGGAGGGATGAGCGGGTTCGGTCCTAACATCGATCCGACCGCGGTCGAGGAGGGTGCGCGCGCGGCGCTGGATTCGGCAGTCGACGCGCTCAGTGAACAGGCAACCGGTGTCGAGGTCGAACGAGTGATGCGCATGGGTCAGCCCGCGCAGGTGCTCGTAGAGGAGGCTCGCGGCGCCGACTTGCTGGTCGTCGGCTCGCGCGGACGCGGCGGCTTCGTCGGGCTCCTGCTCGGCTCAGTCAGCCATCAGTGCGCCCTGCACGCATCCTGTCCGGTCCTCATCGTGCATGAGCCGAATAGAACCGGGTGAGCCGACGACCTGCCGGCCCAAGGTCTTCCGCAGCGTCTTCGCGCGAGGACGCCACGACCCGCAGGGCGCGCTGGGAGTCGGCCAGCAGCTCGACGCTGTAGCTCGCCAGCCGGTCCGCAGATCGACGGGATGGGCTCATGGAGTTCGGGCGCGCGTCTCTCGGGTGGGTCGATCTCGGTGACGATGACGCGGGGCAGTTCCGCGGGCCCTCAGCCTTGCAGGTCGACAACGACTTTGACGTCGTCGTCGCGTTTGTGCAGGGCTTCGGCGAACTCGCTCATCGGGACCCGCCGGGTGATGAGCCGTTGCAGCCAGCCCCGGTCTGCTGCGGCCAGCGCCGTGGCGGCCTGTTCGTAGTTGCGGCGCGAGGCGTTGACCGAGCCGAACAGCACGGTGTTCTCCAGCACGATCTCCTTGTTGATCTCGTCCAGGCCGACCGTCACCGTCCGGGTGCCTGAGGAGATCCCGGTCAGGCAGATCACCGCATCGGGGGCCACCACGTCGGCGAGTTCGAACACCAGCGGACCGTGACCGGTGCACTCGATGACCACATCGGGCGCCACCCCGATCGCTGTCACGTCACCGGTGTGGAAGGTGGCACCGAGGTCGGCGACGAGTTGCGCCTTCGGGCCGATGTCGTTGCGGTCCAGGACATGGACTTCCAAGCCGCGCTGCACGCCCAGCAGTGCTGCGAATAGGCCTATTGGGCCGGCGCCGGTGACCAGGGCCACCTCGGGTCGCCACGAGGAACGGGTGAAGATCCGCTCGGTCTGTTCCCACGCCTTGGCCAGCACCGACGCCGGCTCCAGCAGGACCCCGCAGTCCCCGAGCCCGGGTTCGAGCCGGATAGCGAACTCCGGTTCGATGCGCCACCGCGCCGCGCCGTATCCGTCGCGTTGCTTGATCCCGCGCTCGGTGTAGCGCCCGTTGCGGCAGAAGTCCCACTCCCCCCGCGAGCACGGCAGGCACGGCACCGGGTCGGGCCGGCGCACGATCCCGACGACCAGATCCCCCGGCGCGAAGCCGCTGCCCGCCGGCGCCTGAAGTACCGAGCCAAGCGATTCGTGGCCCACCACCAGGCGGTCGCGCCCCGGGGGCGGCCACCCGTAACCCTGCTCCACGATGTCGACGTCGGTCCCGCAGATCCCGAGCAGGCGCCCCTCGACGAGCAGCGCACCCTCCGCAACAGCGGGCTCGGCCACCTCGCTGAGCCGAACCTGATCCGGCTTGCCGGGCACCACCGTGATCGCCCTCATGTCCCCTCAACTCCTGCTGGTCCTCCACGATGGGCCGCACTGTCCGCTCCACTGACCCGCCGCCGCGACCATTGCCGGGGCATCAGTGAGCGCGGTGCAGAACCACTCCAGCTCCCGAGCACACCAGGCGGTCTTGCGCGTGTCGACACGGTCCGATCCCGTCCGCGCAGTCTCCCGCGGGCGCTACACCGGGGTCCGGGGCGTAAGGCCGAGGCTGTCACCGAGGCTAGGGCCGGTCCGGCGCTGAGGCAACACGAGGCAGGGCTATGCCTGCTGACCACGAAATACGCGGCCAGCCGCCGGTCGTGTCCGCGGCGGAAAGCCGACGACAAGTTCAGTATCAGATCACTCTGGGTGTTCGAGGTCGACCGGTGGTAGGTCGCGTACCTCGTCCTTGGTGAGGTGCAGCCGGACACCGTCGTCAACGCCGGCCACCGCGCTGATCGGAATGGCGACCCTTTTGTGGCCCCACAGGTGGCCCTGGTCAAGGAGTACGTGGGTCACGTGATGATCGCTGGGATCGATGACCAGTCCTTGGACTCGCCCGATGGCGCCGTCGGTGGCGTGGACGTGCTCGCCGCGGCGCACCTGCACCTCGCCCACGGGCACCCGGTCATAGGTGATCGCTTCGGGACCCGCAGCCATGCCCATTCCCGCACCCGCGCCCAATGCCCGCATGCCCAGTCCGTAGTAGGGCCACGACAGCATCTGCTGTTGCCCGTAGCCCCACTGTCCGCTCGCTCCTGGCAGGAACTGCGTCTCTTCAGCGTCGGTGAGCGCTTCGAACTCGGCGGTGGTGCACCGCAGCCGGATCTCCTTCGCCGTCGAGGCCGCGAGAGCGATGGGTACGAGATGACCCGTTCCTCGCCGATGCCTCGGTTCGACGACGAGATGGGTGAGCGTGCGGGCGATGGGATCAACGATCACGCGGCGCAGCTCCCCGCAGGCGCCATCGCTGCACGAGACTTCGCTTCCAATAATGAACTCCGTCGTTTCGCTCATAGTCGATTACCCTCCTCGGTTTCTTCCGTAGCCGTGCGGTGGCGCGATGCGCTCATGGCACCGAGGGAGCAGCGGGCGCCCCAGCGTTACCGGGTGTCGGTCGGGCAAGGCTGCAAGCGGAGAAGGAGGAAGCCATCCTCCTCGAGTATGTGGATCACGTCCAAGCCCAGCGTCTCGGCGAGCTCGTGACCGGCGAGGACGCGGGGACCGTTGCCCGCCACCAGGCGTGGCGACAGCGTCAGGCAGAGCTCGTCAAGGAGGCCCCCGGCCACGAGCTGAGCGTTCAGTCCTGGGCCTCCTTCGACGAGTACCGACGTTGCGCCGCGTCGGCCGAGTTCACGCAGAGCCCGGCCGAGGTCGACCGCGGTGTCGCCGCAGACCACCACGTCAGCGGCAGCCGACGCCCGGGCGACGGCGCCGGAGTCGGCATCGGCGGTCGTGAAGATGATGGGCCGGGCCTGCGCCTCGACGAAGAACGGCGAGGCCCAGTCGAGGTGGCAGGAGCGGGTGACGACCGCGATGGGCGGGACGGGGCTCTGACCGCGTGCCAGGCGCTGCGCCCGGGCGGTGGCATCGACCCGAACCGGACCGTACCTCTCAGTGCGCATCGTCCGGGCGCCGACCAGCACCACGTCGGTCAGCGAACGCAACGTGTCGTACAGGCGCTGATCAGCGGGCCCACCGAGACCACCGGATCGTCCCTTGATCGCGATGGCGCCATCAAGGGACGAGATCATGTTCGCCCGGACGAACGGCCGGCCGGGTGCACGGTCGGCCGGTAGGGCGTAGACGGCGGCCAGGTCGACCTCGTCGGCGCGGGGCGGGAGAAGCCACCGCATCTCAACCTCCCTGTCCGGTCAGTACATCCTCGTCATGGTTGCGCATCGGGGCCGCCCTCGGTGCCGGCCACCACTGCCGCCCGGATAGGCGACGGCACCGGCCAGGTGACACTAGCTGGGGTGCGACCGCGTCGCCGCAGTGCCGAGCGGCGGCGTCACGACCTGCCGTCCCGGTGGCGGGTGGACGAGGATGGCGCCGGCGCCGCGGGAGGTGAAATAGCTCCATCCCCAGTCGAGCAGGACCTTGAGCCGGTTGCGAAACCCGATCAGATAGACGATGTGCACGCCCACCCAGAGCAGCCACGCCGGCAACCCACCGAACCGCAGCGGGTACCGGCTGGTGCCTCCGGCGGATGGCCGCAGTGGCAGTTCAGCCACCGCGTCACCGCGGCCGAGCACGGCCATGATCCCCTTGTCGTGGTAGCGGAACGGCGTCAACGCCTCGCCGGCGATGAGCCGGGCGACCTGCTCGCCGGCGTGCCGGCCGGTCTGGATCGCCGCCGATGCCAGCATCGGCGGTGCCGCGCCGTGTGCAGGTGTCGTAACGGCGAAGTCGCCGGCGGCGAACACGTTCGAGTGGCCCGGGACCTGCAGCTGCGGGTCGACCAGGATCCGCCCGTGCCGGTTGACCTCCAGGCCGAACGCGGCACCGAGCGGGTTCGCCTGCACCCCCGCGGCCCAGATCACCGTGTCCGTGTCGATCCGATGCCCGTCGGCCAGCGTCACCCCGCCGGCGTCGGCACTGTCGACGGTCTCACCCAGGCGAACCTCGACGCCGCGACGTCGCAAATCCTCCAAAGCCCGCTTCGACGAGCGCGGGCTGAACGCGGCGAGCAGCCGCGGTAAGGCCTCGACGAGGATCACCCGCAGCGCGGTGGCTGGGCCGACCAGCTCCTGACCCATCGAGGCGAGCGCGCCTGCCGTTTCCACTCCGGTCGGACCACCGCCGACGACCACCGCCGTGATGGGCACGCGGGCATGGTCCAGGGTCGCCGCGGTCTCTTCGAGGCGGTTGAGCAGGTGCATGCGCAGCCGAACCGCGTCATCCAGCGTGTACAGCGGCCAGCTGTGCTCGGCCATGCCCGCGATGCCGAAATAGTTCCTCTCGGCGCCGGCGGCCAGGATCAGGTAGTCGAACACCACCGCGGAGCCGTCGCCCAGGCATAACGTGTGGTCTGCCCAGTGCACCGACGCCGCGGAACCCATCCGGACGGTCACGTTCGGGTGCCGGCGAAAGATCGTCCGTAGCGCGGAGCCGACCTCTTCGGCCGCCAAATAGCCGGTGCTCACCTGGTAGAGCAGCGGCTGGAAGGTGTGGTAGTTGTTCTTGTCCAGCACGATGACGGCAGCATCGGTCCCGCGCAGCGCATGCGCCGCATTCATGCCGGCAAAGCCGGCACCGAGCACCACCACCCGCGGCCGCGGCGGACGGTCGGCGACGGGGCGGGTACACGGTCGGTCATGCGAACCTCCAACGACGCATCTCAGGCGGGTGCAGGGCGCCGTAAAGGGGAGCGATCACCGCCCCCTGGTCGTGGCCGGTAGGTGTGGGCTCGGACGTTGCGCTCACCGCGGCACCTTTCTCGACTGACCGGCCGCAGGGCCGGCTACCTCAGCATTGCCCTTCAAGCA
>JAICHZ010000179.1 GCA_025924655.1 Pseudonocardiaceae bacterium
GGCCCCGACGTATTCGTCCACTTCTCCGCCATCCAGGGTGACGGTTACCGCAGCCTGGACGAGAACCAGCGCGTGGAGTTCGAGTCGAGCCAGGGACCCAAGGGCCCGCAGGCTGACTCGGTTCGCGCCATCTAGCAGCGACTCACCTCGCGGCCCCGTACCACTCCTGGTGCGGGGCCGCGAGCTGTATGCGGACTGTCGGTCCCCAAAGCTAGTCTCGCTGCGTGACGATCCCCGCCGCCGAACCACCTGCCGAGGTCCGCGCCGAGTACGGCGGACTCGTCGAAACCGTGCGCGGGCACCAGTTCCGCTATTACGTGCTCGACGCTCCCACCGTCTCCGATGCCGAGTTCGACCGGCAGTTCCGCCAGTTGCAGGAGCTGGAGCAACGCTGGCCCGCGCTGCTGACACCGGACTCGCCGACGCAGCTGGTCGGTGGCGGCTTCAGCACCGAGTTCACCGCGCACGACCACCTCGAGCGGATGCTCAGCCTGGACAACGCCTTCGACACCGAAGCGCTGAACGCCTGGGCTGATCGGGTCGCTCGCGAGGTCGGCACCGACGTGCACTACCTGGCCGAGTTGAAGATCGACGGACTGGCGGTGAACCTGCTTTATCAGGACGGCCGCCTGGTCCGCGGCCTGACTCGCGGCGATGGGCGTACCGGTGAAGACGTCACGCTCAACCTGCGCACCCTGCGGGACATCCCCGACCGGCTGCGCAGCGGCACCGAGTATCCGGTGCCCGAGTTGCTCGAGGTGCGCGGCGAGGTGTTCTTCCGGCTCGCCGACTTCGCCGAGCTCAACGCGGCGCTCGTCGAGGCGGGCAAACCACCCTTCGCCAACCCACGCAACTCCGCAGCCGGTTCGCTGCGGCAGAAGGACCCGCGGGTCACCGCGACCCGACCGCTGCGCATGCTCTGCCACGGCCTGGGGCGGCGGCGCGGGTTCGAACCCGTCCTGCAGTCGCAGTCGTACGACGCGCTGGCGGCGTGGGGGTTGCCGGTCTCCGAGCACACCCGGCTGCTGTCGAGCATCGGCGAGGTGATCGAGCACATCATCTACTGGGGTGAGCACCGCCATGACGTCGAGCACGAGATCGACGGCATCGTGGTGAAGATCGACGAGGTGTCGGCGCAGCGCCGGCTGGGCTCGACGTCCCGGGCGCCCCGTTGGGCGATCGCTTTTAAGTATCCACCCGAGGAGGCCACCACCAAGCTGCTGGACATCCGGGTCAACGTCGGGCGCACCGGCCGGGTCACCCCGTTCGCGTTCATGGAACCGGTGACCGTCGCGGGGTCGACGGTGTCGCTGGCCACGTTGCACAACGTCGACGAGGTACGCCGCAAGGGCGTCCTGATCGGCGACACCGTGACGATCCGCAAGGCCGGTGACGTCATCCCCGAGGTCCTCGGCCCCGTGGTGGACCTGCGAAGCGGCGACGAGCACGAGTTCGTGATGCCCACGCAGTGCCCGGAGTGCGGCACGCCACTGCGTCGCGAGCGGGAGAACGACGTCGACATCCGCTGCCCCAACGCCCGCTCCTGCCCAGCCCAGCTCCGGGAGCGGATCTTCCACATGGCCGGGCGCGGCGCCTTCGACATCGAGATGCTCGGTTACGAGGCCGCGGTGGCGCTACTAGGCGCTGGCGTGGTGCACGACGAGGGTGATCTGTTCACCCTCGATGAGCGCAAGCTGCTGGCGGTGGATCTGTTTCGCACCAAGGCCGGAGATCTGTCGGCTAACGGGCGCAAACTGCTGTCCAACCTCGACGCCGCGAAGGACCGCCCACTGTGGCGGATCCTGGTGGCGCTGTCGATCCGGCACGTCGGGCCCACCGCCGCTCAAGCGCTGGCCCGGGAGTTCCGCACGTTAGAGGGCATCGAGACCGCCGACGAGCAGGCGCTGGCCGCAGTCGACGGCGTCGGCCCCACGATCGCCGCGGCCGTGCGCGAGTGGTTCGCGGTGGACTGGCACCGCGAGGTGGTCGCTAAATGGCGCGCCGCCGGGGTGCGGATGGCCGAGCCGGTCGACGACTCGGTGGTGCGCCACCTCGAGGGACTGTCCATTGTGGTCACCGGCTCGCTGGAGGGCTTCTCCCGGGACGAGGCGGTGGAGGCCATCGCCGTGCGGGGGGGTAGGGCAGCCGGGTCGGTGTCGAAGAAAACCGCATTCGTGGTCGTCGGTGAGGCGCCCGGCTCGAAGTACGACAAGGCCGTGACGCTCAAAGTGCCGGTGCTCGACGAGGATGGGTTCCGAGTCCTGCTCAGCGACGGCCCTGACGCCGCACGAGCGGTCGCGGTATCACCGGCAGAGGAGACGTTGGAGTGAGCAGCTGCGCGACAACAGGCCTCTGAGCTGGTGCGGCGGGTGGAGGCCGGCGAGGAAATCACCATTACCGCGCGCAATCCTGCACGGTGACCGCTCACCATCGGCGATCTTGAGAATGCGCTCAGCTGGGATCGCTGCCGCGAAGGGCGGCCCACCACAGGGCTAGCGTCCAAGCGGCGCTAGGGCGGCGGTCAGGGCGGTGGCGCACGCCCAAGTGGCCAGCCAACACCGTCCAGAAAGACCCACAGCAGGCCTACGATCGGGGCCACGGTGAGCAACCCTGCGTCGGCTTGGACCAGCACCACCGCGGCGACGAGACCGCTGAACGCCCGCGGTGGCGGCGGTGACTCGACTACCGACCGTTGCGAGGGTCCAGCTTGGACAGGCCGGCGATCGAGGCACAGACCAGCAGGATCCCGGCTGAGGCCGCCCGCGCCGTACCGCAGCGCGCGGCTGCGGCCAGGGCAGGCACGGACGGTCACCGCACGAAGCCAATATCGGTGTAGATGGTGTCGGCAAAGCCGAACGCCCCGAAATTAGCGACTCCGTTGCGGACAGCCACAACGTTGGGGCGCTGGTAGAGCAGCAGCGAGTGCCCGGTCTTCCAGATCTCTTGGTCGATCTGATTGGCCAGCGCAATTTTGCGGGCGGGATCGAATTCGCGGTTCGCTTCCGCGTACAGGTTGTTGATGGTGTCGTTGCCGATAGCACCGAAGTTCTGCTGGGTGTCACCCCTGGTGCCGTAGATCGAATTGCTCGAAGAGATCGGGAAATCCGTCCCGATCCAGGAAAAGTGGGTGATGTCGAAATTCCCCGGGATGAGGTGCTTGTCAAAGAAATCCCCTGATGGCACCGGAGTGATATCGACCTTCACGCCGATCTGCGCGAGGAACTGCTGTATCTGCCGCGATTCCTGCTCGGACACTGGGGTCTGGGTCGGGATTACATCACGGATCTCCAGTAACTTGCCGTCTTTGCTCCGGATTCCCTGACCCTGGCGGGTCCAGCCGAGCTGATCGAGCATCCGGGATGCAACTGCCGGATCGTACGCGGCGACCTGGGAATTGTCCTGATAGCCGCGCTGGCCTTGCATGAAGATATGATCACCCAGGGGCGTGACGCCCGGCACGATCCGACCGATCTGCGCTTGCGTAATGGCCTGGCGATTGATGCCCTTCTGGATCGCGATGCGTAGCTGCTGGTCGGCTAGGATGTTGCCAGGGCGACCGTTGAACGTGATGTGCCGGTAGTTCGGCGCGAGCGCCTTCCGTATCGTCACTCCAGCAGCGCTCTGCGCCCTGGAGAAGGAGTTGATGTCCGGGCCGATGTCCACGAAATCAGTCTCATTGTTGGCTAACGCATCGAACTGAGCCTCGGTAGGGATGGCGCGATAAATAATCCTATCCAGTCGGGGCTTGCGTCCCCACCATTTCTCATCGCGTACTACTGTGATGGTGTTGGACGTCCGGTCGATCTGCGCCACCTTGAACGGGCCGGCAGTAATAGGTAGCCCCTGGGTCCAGCTGGTATTGAATACTGATGGATTGGTATTGGTGGAAGCTGGGTATAAAGGACTGAACAGGCTCTGCCAGTCAGAGAACGGAGTTGCGAAGCTCACTACCGCCTGCTTGTCGGAAGTGCCCCGCGTCACCGATGCAATGTTGGCGTACCCGGTACTCGAAGCGATCTGAAAATCCTTGTTGCTGCCGTTGAGAGCCTGCCACTGGGCACGGAAGTCCTGCCAGGTGATCGGGGTGCCGTCGCTCCAGGTTGCCTCGTCACGGACGGTGTAGGTCACCACCTCCGGGTTGGTGCTGTTAAGGTCCGCGGACTTCAAAAAATCCTCGTTGGTCTTCACCGTGCCGTCGGGCTGGGCCAGGAAAAGGATCGGCATGACGCTACCGAGCACGTCGAGCGTGTTTCTGTCTGGACCGTTAACTTGGTTGTAGTTGAAGTTCGGTGGGAGGTAGTCGATCGTCCACCGGAATGTGCCGCCATCGCGCAGCTGCGCGGCCGGCATCGCACCGATGTCGATGGCGCCGATCTTCGGGGCGGATCCGACCGCGCCGCTACCCCCGCCGCAGCTCACCAACACCAGCGCGAGGGTCGCGATCAGCACCCCCAGCAGCCGTTGCCGCATTCGCCAACCCCTTCTGTGATCGTGTCAGGACTTCTCACAGCACCGCGTGTGCCGCCGCGTAATGGCAAGCGGATTCATGCTCGGCCTCGCCGCGCTGTTCCCGCGCAGGTTCCTCCTGCTCGCAGCGTGACTGCAGGCCGGGGGGCAGCGCGGCGTAGCGCAGGCATCGGGTCCGGAAGCGGCACCCTGTGGGCACGTCGGCCGGGCTGGGTAGGTCCCCGGTCAGTAGGATCCGCTCCCGGGCGCGTTCCTTAGCCGGGTCGGGGATCGGAATCGCCGAGAGCAGCGCCTGGGTGTAGGGATGCTGCGGCGCGCTGTACACCGCGCCGATGGGCCCGATCTCGACGATCTTGCCCAGATACATCACCGCGACCCGGTCGGCGATATGTCGCACCACGGCGAGGTCGTGCGCGACGAACAGCAGCGCCAGCCCGAGCCGGGCCTGTAGCTCGGACAGCAGGTTGAGTACCCCGGCCTGGATCGACACGTCCAGCGCGGAGACCGGTTCATCGAGCACGAGAACCTTGGGTTCCAGCGCCAGCGCTCGGGCGATACCAATGCGTTGGCGCTGACCACCGGAGAACTCCGCGGGATAGCGGTCGGCGTGTTCGGGACGCAGCCCCACCATTTTCAGCAACTCCGGCACCTGCCGCTCAATCTCCGTAGCCGCGACACCGTGGGCCCTGAGCGGCTCGGCGAGCACGTCGAACACCGGTAACCGGGGATCCAGCGAGGCGATCGGATCCTGGAAGACCACCTGAAGGTCCCGGCGCAGTTGCATCCGTCGCCGCCGATCCAGCGCAGAGACGTCGGTGCCGAGCACCTCGATCCGGCCCTGGGCCGGTGCGGTGAGGTTGAGGATCTCCATCAGGGTGCTGGACTTGCCGCACCCCGACTCGCCGACCAGCCCCAGCGTTTCCTGCTCCCGGAGTTCGAAGGAAATATCGTCCACGGCGCGCACCGTGCCCACCTGACGACGCAAGATCGCGCCCTTGCGCACCGGGTAATGCCGCACCAGGTGCTCCACGCGCAACACGACCCGTGAATGGCGATGCGCGCTGGGACTCGTATCGTCACTCACGGGTGGCGGCGTAGCCGCCGCCTCCCCGCTGCGGTGACAAGCGCACAGGTGGTTATCGGAAACCGCCGTGAGAGCGGGTTCGGTGGTCAGGCAGTGGTCGATCGCTAGCGGGCAGCGCGGGGCGAACGGGCACCCAGGGCCGAGCTCGGCCAGCGAGGGCGGCTGCCCGTCGATCGGGATCAGCGGCTGGCGCGGTCCGGCGTCCGCTCGGGGGATGGAGGCCAGCAGTCCGCGGGTGTAGGGCATCCGGGGGTGGTAGAAGATCTCGTCCACCGGCGCGGTCTCCACGGTGCGTCCGGCGTACATCACCTGTACCCGGTCGGCGAACCCGGCGACCACCCCGAGGTCATGGGTGATCAGCACGATCCCAGCGCCGGTGACCTCACGGGCGGTGGCCAGCACAGCCAGCACCTGAGCCTGCACCGTCACGTCCAGCGCGGTCGTCGGCTCGTCGGCGATGATCAGATCCGGATCATTGGCGATCGCCATCGCGATCACCACCCGTTGCCGCATCCCTCCGGAGAACTCGTGCGGGAACGCTTTGGCCCGCCGCGCGGCGCCGGGAATCCCGACCAGCTCGAGCAGCTCGACGGCTCGGGCGCTGGCTGCCTTTCGCGACTGCGCGCCGTGCACCAGCAGCGCCTCGGCCACCTGGTCGCCCACGGTGTAGACCGGGGTCAGCGCCGACAGCGGATCCTGAAAGATCATCGAAATGCGCCGACCGCGGATCTGGGACAGCTCGGCGTCCGAGCGTCCCAGCAGCTCACGACCCTGGAAACGGATCGACCCGGTGACCTTGGCCTGCGGCGGCAGCAGTCCCATCACCGCCATCGAGGACACCGATTTGCCGGAGCCGGACTCGCCCACGATCCCCAGCACTTCACCGGGGCTTACCCGGTAGCTCAGTCCGCGCACCGCGGTGAGCCGGCCCTGCTCGGTGGGAAACGACACCGTCAGGTCGTCCACGGAAAGCACTGGCTCAGTCACGTAATCAGTCACCTGAGCGCCGCCGGCTTCCGCGGGTAGAGGTCGGGTCGAGTGCGTCGCGCAGACCGTCGCCGACGGAGTTCACCGATAGCACGGTGAGCACGAGTAGCCCTCCCGAGAACAGAAACAACCAGGGAAAAGTGAGCGCCGAGTTCGTGCCGTTGGCGATCAGCGTGCCGAGCGAGACATCCGGTGGTTGCACCCCGAAGCCGAAAAAGCTCAGCCCGGTCTCGGTCAGGATCGCGGTCCCGACCGTGATGGTCGCATCGATGATCAGTATCGAGGCCATGTTCGGCATGATGTGCCGGGCGATGATCCGCCATGGCGGCACACCTGTGAAGCGGGCCGCCAGCACGAACTCCCGCTCGCGCAGCGACAGCGTCAGACCTCTCACGATCCGTGCGGTGATCATCCAGGAGAACGCCGCCAGCAGAACGACCAGGATCAGCCACGTCTTACCCCGGAAAGCGGGCGACAAGATCGCTATGATCAAAAACGCGGGGATCACCAGCAGCAGGTCGACGACCCACATCAGCGCCCGGTCCACCCATCCGCCGAAGTATCCGGCGGTGGTTCCGACCACCGCCGCGATCGTGGTGGAGATGATCCCGACCAGCAGCCCGATCGTCAGCGATTTCTGCAGGCCGCGCAGGGTCTGGGCGAACACGTCCTCGCCGATCTGCGTGGTGCCGAACCAGTGCTGTGCTGACGGGGGCGACAAATAGGCGGTGGGGTCCTGCTCGGCGTAACCCCACGGGGTGAACAGCGGACCGAGGAACGCCAGGGCGTAGAGCGCCACGATGCACACCAGGCCGATCACCGACAACCGGTGGCGCAGGAAACGACGCAATACCAACCGGCCCCGGCCTGAACGTCCCTCGATCAGCGGCTGCGCCGGGGAACCGGGCGATGCCGCGGTGCTGTGCGGATCAGTGATCGACGCAGACAC
>JAICHZ010000180.1 GCA_025924655.1 Pseudonocardiaceae bacterium
CGGGCCGTCGTCGAAGTGCACTCCAGCGCGCAAAGTCCGGCCCAGTGACCGAGATATCGGACCGGGTACCTCGGCCAGGTAGGTCTTGAGCACGCGGTAGGAGGGGTGCATCAGCCGGTGCGCCAGCTCACCGTCGTTGGTCAACAGCAGCAGACCCTCGGTATCCGCGTCGAGACGGCCGACGTGAAACAGGCGCTGCGCCCGGTCGGCCACATAGTCGCCGACACAGGGTCGGCCGCGGTCGTCGGACATCGTGGAGTGCACGCCACGCGGCTTGTTCAACGCCAGGTGCTCCACGTCGGAACGCAGCTCCAACCGCATGCCATCGACGTGGATGACAGCGTTGTCGGGGTCGACCCGCACCCCCATCTCGCGCACCACGACCCCGTCGACCTGGACCCGGCCGCGGGCGATCATCTCCTCGGCAGCACGCCGGGAGGCCACCCCCGCCGCAGCGAGCACCTTGTGCAGCCGTGGCAGCCCGGAAGCTGACCGCGGTTCATCCTTCGACTGGTGCGTCACCTGGGCCGTCGCCTTGGATTGGGACATCGTCTTAGCAGGGGACATCGTCGATAGTGTCGATATCGGGTAACAGCGGGGCGATAGGGGGTAGGTCCGTCAATGAGGACAGCCCGAGCCGCTCCAGGAACAGCTCCGTGGTGCAGTAGAGCACACCGTGAGTCTCCGGGTCAGTCCCGACCTCCTCGATCAAACCTCGGACCAGCAACGTTCGCATCACCCCGTCAACGTTCACCCCGCGTACCGCGGCGACTCGCGAGCGGGTGACCGGCTGGCGGTAGGCCACCACCGCCAGAGTTTCCAGGGCCGCGCGGGTGAGCCTCGCGCGCTGCCCGTCCAGCAACAACCGCTCCACGAACGGGGCATACACATCGCGGGTGTGTAACCGCCATCCCTGCGCGACATGCCGCAGGTCGATACCACGACCACCGTCGGCGTAACCGTCGCGCAGCCGGTGCAGCGCCTCGACCACCCGCGTCACCGGTTGACCGAGCGCGCTGGCCAGGATGTCCTCGCCCGCCGGGCAGTCCACCACCAGCAGCAGCGCTTCCAACGCGGCGTCGAGCTCATCGTCGCCGAGCAGCGATGGCAGGTCATCGGGCGCGGCGGATGGTTCCATCAGCGCGGTTTCATTCACCGGTAATCCTCGCCATCTTGCCCATCGTTATCCGGTTCCTCGTCCAGGTCGGTAACCGGGGCGGACTGCTGCACATCGCCCGTCCACCGAACACACAGCTCACCCAACGGATCGACCTGGTCGAAGACCACCACTGCGGCACGGTACAGATCGAGCAACGCCAAGAAACGGGCGACCACCTCTCTGGTGTGCCCACAGTCGGCGACCAGGCTGCGAAAGCTCGCCTGACCTTCGCGCTCCAACCTGCCACGGAGCACTGCCGCGTGCTCGCGCACCGACACCTGCGGAGTGTGTAAATGCTCCAGCGACACTGTCGGTGGCGGCGGTTTCGGCCCGAACACCGCAGCCGCGATCTCGGCGAACCGAGCGGCGTCGACACCGAGCAACACCTCGGGCAGCAAACCGGCAAATCGCTGTTCAAGCGCCACTGACCTGGGATAACGGCGCATCGCCGCCGCTTCGAGCTCAGTGAACAGCGCGGCCACCTGCTTGTAGGCCCGGTACTGCAGCAGCCGGGCGAACAGCAGGTCCCGGGCCTCCAGCAACGCGAGGTCCGCTTCGTCCTCGACCTCGGCCGACGGCAACAAGCGAGCTGCTTTGAGGTCCAGCAGGGTCGCCGCGACGACCAGGAACTCGGTGGTCTCATCGAGGTCGAAAGACTCGCCCAGAACCCGCAGGTGGGCGATGAACTCATCGGTCACCTGGTGCAGGGCCACCTCGGTCACATCCATCTGATGCTGCGAGATGAGCTGCAGCAACAGGTCGAACGGGCCTTCGAAGTTGTGCAGCCGCACCGTGAAACGACCGGCGCCAGCCGGGGCGGCTGACACCGTCATCGCGCGATCACCTCGCGGGCCAGGGTGCGGTAAGCGTTGGCACCACCGGATTTCGGTGCCCACTGGGTGATCGGCTCGCCAGCCACGGTGGTCTCTGGGAATCGGACCGTTCGGCTGATCACGGCGTCGAACACTGTATCGCCGAAAGCCTCCACCACTCGGGCCATCACCTCCCGGGCATGCAGGGTGCGCGGGTCGTACATCGTCGCGAGGATGCCCGTGATGGTCAGATCCGGGTTGAGGCGATCCCGCACCTTGTCGATGGTGTCCATCAGCAGCGCAACCCCGCGCAGGCTGAAGAACTCACATTCCAGGGGGATCAGCACACCATCGGCACACGCCAGCGCATTGATGGTGAGCAGACCCAACGATGGCTGGCAGTCCACCAGGATGAAGTCATAGTGCGGCAGCAGCGGCCGCAGAGTCCGACCCAGCGCCTGTTCCCGACCCACCTCGGTCACCAGTTGAACTTCCGCGGCGGACAGGTCGATGTTGCTGGGCAGCAAATCCATCCCCGGCACCGACGTCGGCAGGACGACCTCGTCCACCGAGACGCCCTGGTCCATGATCAGGTTATAGATGGTGCGGTCGAGATGATGTGAGGCCAGTCCGAGCCCGACCGACAAGGCACCTTGCGGATCGAAATCGACCAGCAGTACCCGGCGGCCGTACTCGGTAAGCGCGGCCCCCAGGTTGATCGTCGAAGTGGTCTTGCCGACGCCGCCCTTCTGGTTGCAGATCGCCAGCACCCGAGCCGGGCCGTGCCGGTCCAGCGGGGGTGGCTGCGGCACGGCACGGCGCCGGCGCCCAGTGGGATCGATCCCGTCGCCGGCGGCCCCATCGTCGGAGGAGATCGGCGCGCTGGGCGCAACCAGCGGCTGTTGCGCGGATACCCAATTCGACATGTAAACCGATCCCCCTTTCCCACGCGGTGCGATGTCCGGGGAGCCTAGCCCCTGGCCCGCGGATGAGCAGTCGCGTAGACCTCGCGCAGGTTGTCTACCGTCACCAGCGTGTAGACCTGCGTCGTGGTCACCGAGGCATGCCCCAACAGTTCCTGCACCACCCGCACGTCCGCGCCGCCCTCCAGCAGGTGAGTCGCAAACGAGTGCCGCAGGGTGTGCGGTGACACCGCAGCGGCGATCTGGGTGCGTGCCGCGGCATCCCGGAGCACCGCCCAGGCGCTCTGCCGGGACAACCGGGCACCGCGGGCGTTGAGAAAAACCGCGGGAAGGCCCCGCCCGCGGGCGGCGAAGGTGGGGCGGCCGCGGACCAGGTAGGCATCCATCGCGGCCAGCGCCGGCCGGCCCACCGGCACCAGCCGCTGCTTGCCACCCTTGCCGCGCAGCAGCACGGTGCGGGCCGGGGCGTCGACGTCGTCGCGGTCCAGCCCGACTGCTTCGGAGATCCGAGCGCCGGTCGAGTAGAGAAACTCCAGCAGTGCCCGGTCGCGCAGGCAACGCGGATCGCCGTCTGCGGGGTACACCTCGAGTAGCCGCAGCACCTCATCCACCCCGAGGGCCTTGGGCAGCCGTTTCGGCGGCCGCGGGGGGCGTACTTCGGCGGTGACGTCGGCTGCCACCAAGCCCTCTCGAAGCGCGAACCGGTGCAGCCCGCGTGCCGCGACCAGCGCCCGGGCCGCAGAGGACGGCGCCAGCGGCCGGTACTCACCGGCTCCCTCACGCAGCGCGGCGAGGAACCCGGTGACCTGTTCCTCGCGCACCCCGGCGAGCCCCGCGATCCCGGTCGACGCCAGATGTACGCCGTAGCGGCGCAGGTCCCGGGCATAGGAATCCAGCGTGTTGGGTGACGTCCCACGTTCCACCGCGAGGTGATCCAGATAATCAGAAATCACCCCAGCCAGCGCAGGTGGCAGCGTCTGTACCCGCCGAGTGGAACCTTTTGACCGGTCGGACCCGGCTGGGATCCGCGAAAAGGTTCCTTTTGGCGCAGACTTGGGCGGACTAGAGCTCACCCGAGTGCCTCGGTCAGGGGTAGGTGCTCTAGGCCGTGCGCCCTGGCGACCTCGGCGGATACCACGGCGCCCCGTGCCACATTGACCCCCCGGGCCAGCGCCGGGTCGTCCTGCACGGCGTGGCGCAGGCCCTTGTCGGCCAGCGCGCAGATGTACGGCAGGGTGACATTGGTCAGCGCATAGGTGGAGGTGTGCGGTACCGCGCCGGGCATGTTGGCCACGCAGTAGAACACCGAGTTTCCCACGGTGAAAGTGGGGTCGGCGTGCGTGGTGGGTCGCGAGTCAGCGAAGCAGCCACCCTGGTCGATCGCGATGTCGACCAGCACCGATCCCGGGCGCATCCGGCTGACCAGGTCATGGCTGACCAAGGTGGGCGCCTTGGCGCCGGGCACCAGTACGGCGCCGATCACCAGGTCCGCCCACAGGCACGCCTTCTCCACCTCATATGCGTTCGACGCGATGGTCTGCAGGTGGCCCCGGTACCCGAAGTCGATCTCCCGTAGCCGGTTGATGTTGGTATCCAGCACCACCACCTCGGCCTGCAGGCCCAGTGCGATGGTCGCCGCGTTCATCCCGGACACCCCGGCTCCGAGCACCGCGACTTTGCCGGCGGGCACCCCGGAGACACCGCCGAGCAGCACCCCCCGGCCACCCTGCATACGTTCCAGGCAATGCGCGCCCACCTGCGGGGCCATCCGCCCGGCGACCTCGCTCATCGGGGCCAGCAGGGGCAGCGAACCGTCCGGCAGCTGCACGGTTTCGTAGGCGATCGCGTCGATCCCGGCGTCGATCAGCGCAGTCGTGCACTCCGCCGACGCGGCCAGATGCAAGTAGGTGAACAGGATCTGGCCCTTGCGCATCCGGTGATACTCCGGCGCCACCGGCTCCTTGACCTTGAGCACCAGCTCGGCCTCGGCCCACACGTCGTCGGCCTGACCCACGATGCGGGCACCCGCGGCCAGGTAAGCCTCGTCGGGAAAAGCGCAGCCGACCCCGGCGTTGCGTTCGATCAGCACGTCATGCCCGCGGCGGCTCAACTCGTGCACCCCAGCGGGCGTGAGCGCGACCCGGTACTCGTGGATCTTCAGTTCCCGCGGAACACCGATCTTCACCGCGGCGTACCTACTCGCTCGGCGAAGCGCGTCGGGCGGTCTGGCCACGACGCGTCGACCGGTCGCGGCTGGGCGATTCCTGCCAGTACAGCCTGCGCGGCGAGCAGCCCGGCGACCGTCGACGCGTTGACGATCTCACCGGCCAGCACCTGGCGCACCGCATCGGCCAGCGGCACCCGCACCACCGACAAATCAGCCTCCTCATCGTCACCACCCGCGGGCCGGCCGATCTCGGTCAGCCCGCGGGCCAGGAAAACCCGCACTGCCTCGTCGCTGAACCCGGGCGAGGACACCACATCAACAAGCACTGACCAATCTTGCGCGGTGCAGCCGACCTCCTCCACCAGCTCTCGGCGGGCGGTGCTGACCGGATCCTCCCCCGCGGTGTCGAGCAGTCCGGCGGGCAATTCCCGCAGCCGGCGGCCCACCGCGTGCCGGTACTGGTTAATCATCACCACCGTGGCATCGTCGTGCAGTGGCAGGATCGCCACTGCCCCAGGATGTTCCACGATCTCGCGCCGGACCACCCCTCCACCGGGCATCACCACCTGGTCCAGCCGCACCGCGAGGACCCGGCCGACGTGCAGGGTCTCGCTGTCGGACACGGTGAACTCGTGCGGTGGGCTCACCGCAGCGCCGCCGGCAACTCGACGGGCAACCGTTCCGCGGCCCGGTAGTTCAGCCCTGCCGCGACGAACGCGACGAACAGCGGATGTGGCCGGGTGGGACGGCTGATGAGTTCGGGATGGGCCTGGGTGCCGACGAAAAACGGGTGGTAACGCTGCGGCAGCTCGATGAACTCGACCAGAGAGCCATCCGGCGACGTCCCGCTGATCACCAGACCGGCACCGGCGAGCTTGTCCCGGTAGGCGTTGTTCACCTCATAGCGGTGCCGGTGCCGCTCGCGGACCTCGGTCGTGCCGTACGCCCGGGCCACCACCGAGCCCGGCGCCAGCGACGCGGGGTAACCACCCAGCCGCATCGTCCCACCCATATCGCCTTGACCCGCCACGATGTCTGCCTGATCGGCCATGGTGGAGATCACCGCGTGCGGCGAGGTTGGGTCGAACTCCGTCGAACCCGCGCCGTCGAGCCCGGCCAGGTTGCGCGCGGCCTCGATCACCATGCACTGCAGGCCCAGGCACAGACCCAGCGCCGGAATCCCGTGGATGCGGGCATGGCGGATGGCGCCGATCTTGCCCTCGATCCCGCGCACGCCGAACCCACCGGGCACCAGCACCCCATCGACTCCGGCCAGCGCGGCCTCCGCGCCCGCCACGGTCTCACAGGTGTCCGACGGTACCCAGCGGATCTCCACTCTGGCCCGATGCGCGAAACCGCCGGCACGCAGCGCCTCGGTCACCGACAGGTAGGCGTCCGGCAAGTCGACGTACTTGCCCACCAGGGCGATCCGCACCACCTCCGTCGGCGCGTGCACCCGATGCAGCAGATCCCCCCACTCCGTCCAGTCCACATCGCGGAAAGGGAGCCCGAGCCGGCGCACCACGTAAGCATCGAGGCCCTCGGTATGCAACACCTTGGGGATGTCGTAGATGGATGGCGCGTCAGGCGCCGCGACCACCCCGTCGATATCCACGTCCGACATCAGAGCGATCTTGCGCTTGAGCCCGTCAGGGATCTCCCGGTCAGCGCGGCACACCACAGCGTCGGGCTGGATACCGATGTTGCGCAGGGTGGCCACGGAGTGCTGGGTCGGCTTGGTCTTCAGCTCACCGGAAGGCGCCAGGTAGGGCACCAGGGAGACATGCAGAAAAAAGCAGTTGTCCCGACCGACGTCGTGGCGTACCTGGCGGGCCGCCTCCAGAAACGGCAACGACTCGATGTCCCCGACGGTGCCACCGATCTCGGTGATCACCACGTCCGGTGGGCGATCATCGTCGCCGGGCTCGGACATGGCCAGGATCCGGGACTTGATCTCGTCGGTGATGTGCGGGATCACCTGCACGGTGTCGCCGAGGTACTCCCCCCGGCGCTCTTTGGCGATCACCGCCGAGTAAACCTGGCCCGTGGTGACATTGGCCTTACGCCCGAGGTTGCGGTCCAGGAACCGCTCGTAGTGGCCGATGTCCAGATCGGTTTCGGCGCCGTCATCGGTGACGAACACCTCACCGTGCTGGAACGGATTCATCGTCCCGGGATCGACATTGAGGTAGGGGTCCAGCTTTTGCATCGTCACCCGCAGCCGCCGGGCGGTCAACAGCTGGCCCAGGCTCGACGCCGTGAGGCCCTTACCCAGTGAGGAGGCGACGCCCCCGGTG
This sequence comes from Pseudonocardiaceae bacterium, assembly GCA_025924655.1. Taxonomy (GTDB): domain Bacteria; phylum Actinomycetota; class Actinomycetes; order Mycobacteriales; family Pseudonocardiaceae. The sequence goes on from JAICHZ010000180.1 coordinate 7,359, forward strand.
ACGAACAGGTACCTGGTTGGGCTGGCGGGCTTGACCAAGACCTTCTCCCGTGGTCCGGACCGGCCCTTCGATTCGACCGGTTGCGATGCAGCTGGCGGCACGCCGC
>JAICHZ010000181.1 GCA_025924655.1 Pseudonocardiaceae bacterium
CACCGTTTCAGCAGGTCAGACGTGGCGCCCCCGGCAGGATTCGAACCTGCGCTCCCGCCTCCGGAGGGCGGTGCTCTATCCCCTGAGCTACGGGGGCATGCCGCGGGCGAGCTTACCGGTACGGACTACGTACGCCCAAGCCAGGCGGTGTTCAGCGCGGCGCTGGTAGCGGCTGCGCCCCGTGCTGGGCGATCAGCTGGGCCAGGTAGTCACTTTCCGCGCCCTGCGAGACGACGATCTTCTCCGCCAGGTTGCGCACCTGGACGCTCTCGGCGTGCTGCGCTGCGTACTGGGCCATCGGCGTGCCACCCTGGTGGTGCCGCAGCATCAGCTGCAGGAACAGCACGTCGAACGAGCCACCGCTTGACGCCTGCAGTCGTTGCAGATCAGCCGCCGACGCCATCCCCGGCATCGTCGGCAGACCGGGGGTGCCGTGCGCCATCCCCGGCATTGACGAAGTATCAGCCATCCAGGTCATGTACCGGCCGGTGGGCAGTGGCGCGGCGTTCCACAGACTCAGCCACCCCTGCATCTGACCGATCTGTTGCAGCTGGTTGGTCTCGATGTCAAAGGCGATCAACCGGATCGCCGGGTCGGTGCTGCGGTCGCGGGCCTGACCTGCCATCAGCACCGCCTGGCGGTGGTGCACCGACATGTCCTGGGCGAAGCCGACGTCCACCGCACCACCTTTGAGCTGAGCCGACCCACCCGTGAGGAAGATCCCCAGCGTCGTCCCGAGCAGCAGCACGGCGAGCAACGCACCGGCGCGCACAAACCAGCGGATCCAGCGCGCTCGAGGCTGCGTGGCGACTTCAGCGCTGGTCTGGGTCATCCCGCCAGAATCGGTGAACGTCTGTGCCATCGCGTAGGTCATCCACCTGCAGGTAGGCCGGGTGTCGACTGCGTCCCGCCCGGGGCGGTGGGAACCTCTCCGGTACTGGGCGTGACGCCGCGGCCGCCGCCGTAGGTCATCGGAATCGCGTCCGGACCGGGCGGCGTGGCGACGAACGGTGGCGGCTTCGCCGGATCGAACAAGCCTGCGAGTTCGTCGCAGCTGGCGCCGACCTCAGGGTATGTGTACTGGTTGAGCCGCAGCGACTGGATGAACTGATCAATCCGTTTGTCGGCGGGGTTGCTCAGCTTGAGCTGGTGTCCCCACGACTGCAGGGAGATCGGCGAGTCCAGCCCCGGGTAGGGCGACAACATCAGGTAGTTCGAACCCTGCACCCGGTCCTGCAGCGACTGCAGCGCCGGCCCGTTGATCTTGGCTGGGTTGTAGGCGATCCACACCGCGCCGTGTTCAAGGGCATGGACCATGTTCTCGTTGCGCACGGCCGTCGAATACACCACACCGTTGCAGGCGGCCCAGGTCGCGTCGTGCGGACCGCCGAAGGGCGGGCTGTGGTCGTAGGCGACCCGCTTGTCCGAGCTGATGTGCCCGCGGTTGGCTGCCCCATAGTTATGGACGACGATCCCCTTGATGTGAGTCGAGGGGTCCTTGTCGCTGGCGGTGGGGGTGAAGGCGCGACGGTCCTCGTACTGCATGTACAGGTAGCCGAAGATCCCAACCGCGAACACGAGGACGGTCAGCACCGCCACTACCGTGCCCCATGGCCTCGGCTTGGTCGCTGTTACCACCGAACGGGCGTTGCGCACCGCTTTGCTGCTCTTGCCACTGGGCATGGGTCCTCGGTTTTGATTCACCTGTGTTCACTCACATGGGGTCTGGTGCCCGACCGCGGCGCCAGTCTAGGGATTGCCCGTCAAGGGCCCGTGAGCCCGGGTGTCCACACTGGTTCGCCGGCTCGGCGCGATACCTCACCTAGACTCGCAGGCGTGACCCCCGCCGCACTCGCCGACCTGGTCCGGTCCGTCGCCCACGACGTGCTGACCGGCCGTGGCCTGGACCCCGTCGTGCTTCCGGCGACGGTGACGGTCGAACGGCCGCGCGTCGCCGAACACGGCGATTATGCGACCAATGTGGCATTGCAGACCGGGGCGAGGGCGGGTGTGCCCCCGCGCGAGCTCGCCGGCTGGCTGGCGCAGGCGCTGGCGCAGCGGCCCGGAGTGCATTCTGTGGAGGTCGCCGGCCCCGGTTTTCTCAACCTGCGGCTAGCGGCCGGAGCTCAGGGCGACATCGTCGCGCAGGTGATCGCGGCAGGGGAGCGCTTCGGCGCTCTTAAAAGCCGGCCTGCCCTGCGGTTGGCTGGCATCCAAGAGCTAGCAACCGTGCGCGACGCGCAGTACGTGCACGCCCGGCTGGCTGCGCTGGCCCGCAACGCTGCCGACTTCGGGATCACCCACCAGGGCGCCCAGCTCGACCTGCTCGACCATGAGCGGGAGAGGGAACTGATCCGAGCGCTGGGCGAGTTCCCGCGCATCGTGGCAGCGGCGTCGTCGAGGACTGCGGATCTCTGCGATCCGCACCGGGTGGTCCGGTACCTGGAGCAGCTGGTCAGGACGTATCACCGGTTCGACGGTTGCTGCCGGGTACTGCCGATGGGCGATGAGCAACCGAGTCCGCGCCACGCCGCGCGGTTGGCGCTGTGCGAGGCGACCCGGCAGGTGCTGGCCAACGGCCTCGGCCTGCTCGGGGCCTGCGCACCGGAGCGGATGTGAGGGCGCATCCGGCCGGTCCGCGCCATGCCGACGTGCTGGCCCGATCCTCCACCGCGGGCCCGTGCCCGGTCGGCTCCGCCGAGCTGAATGCGCTGCATCCAGCGGTGTGGCCGCGCGGAGCGCACCGCGGTGACGATGGCGCGGTGCGGCTGGCCGGTGTGGAGGTCGGCGAGCTCGCCGAGACCTATGGCACCCCGCTGTTCGTGGTGGACGAGGCGGATTTCCGGGCTCGTTGCGCCGAGCATGCCGCCGCCTTCGGGGCGTCCGAGCGGGTGCACTATGCGGCCAAGGCCTTCCTGTGCTCCGAGGTTGCTCGTTGGGTGGCCGAGCAGGGCCTGAGCTTAGATGTGTGCACCGGCACCGAGCTCGCCGTCGCATTGCACGCGGGTTTCCCGGCGCAGCGGATCGCGATGCACGGCAACAACAAGTCGTCTGACGAGCTGACCGCCGCCGTCGAGGCCGGACTCGGCGCGGTGGTGCTCGACTCCTTCCTGGAGATCGCCCGGTTGGACGACATCGCCCGCCGTCACGGCGCCATACAGCCGGTGCTGATCCGGGTGACTGTTGGCGTCGAGGCGCACACCCATGAGTTCATCGCCACCGCGCACGAAGATCAGAAGTTCGGGTTCTCGCTGGCCGCCGGAGACGCCGCCGAAGCCGTCCGCCGGGTGTTCAAATCCGACGGGCTGTGCCTGGTGGGCCTGCACAGCCACATCGGCTCGCAGATATTCGACGCCGACGGCTTCGAGCTCGCGGCACACCGGATGGTCGGTCTGCTGACCGCGATCCGAGACGAGCACGGGCCGGATTGCCTCTCCGAGCTGTCCATCTTGGATCTTGGTGGGGGCTTGGGTATCGCCTACACCCCGGACGACGATCCGCCGCGACCGGCCATGCTGGCGGAACATCTGCGGGCCATCGTGGAAGCCCAGTGCCAGGCGGCCGGTTTGCCCACTCCCGACCTGGTCGTCGAGCCGGGCCGGGCGATCGCCGGACCCGGCACGGTGACCATGTACGAGGTGGGCACGACCAAAGACATCACCGTGGCGGCATCCATCCAGCGACGTTACGTCTCGGTGGACGGTGGTATGAGCGACAACGTGCGCACCGCACTATACGACGCGAGCTACGACTGCCGGTTGGTGTCGCGCCGCTCGGAGGCGCCACCCGCGCTGTCCCGGGTGGTCGGCAAGCACTGCGAGACCGGTGACGTGGTGGTCCGGGACTGCTGGCTGCCCGACGATCTGGCCCCGGGCGACCTGGTGGCCGTCGCCGGCACCGGCGCGTACTGCTACTCGATGTCCAGCCGGTACAACCTGGTGCCGCGCCCGGCGGTCGTTGCGGCGCGCGACGGCTCCCACCGGCTGCTGCTGCGCCGGGAGACGTTGGCCGATCTGCTGTCCCTGGAGGTCTCGTGAGCAGACCCATTGGCGTTGCAATGCTGGGTTGCGGCACCGTCGGGCGCGAGGTGCTGCGGCTGCTCACCGACCAGTCCGAGGAACTCGCCGCTCGGGTCGGCGCCGCGGTGCGGCTGGTCGGGGTGGCGGTGCGACGCCCGCGACGCCATCCCGAAGTGCCCGCCGAACTGCTCACTACCGACGCCGCCGAGCTGATCAACCGTGACGACGTCGACGTCGTGATCGAGGTGATCGGTGGCATCGAACCGGCCCGGCCGCTGCTGCTGGCCGCGCTGCGCGCCGGCCGCGGCGTCGTCACCGCTAATAAGGCACTGCTCGCCGAGTGCGGACCGGAGCTGTACGCCGCAGCCGATGCCGCCGGCGCCGACCTGTACTTCGAGGCGGCGGTGGCCGGGGCGATCCCGCTGTTGCGCCCGCTGCGGGAGTCGCTGGCCGGAGACCGGATCACCCGTGTCACCGGCATCGTCAACGGCACGACCAACTTCATCCTGTCCGCCATGGACAGCTCCGGGGCCGGCTATGCCGAGACGCTCGAGGAGGCCAGCGCGCTGGGCTACGCCGAGGCCGACCCGACCGCCGACGTTGACGGCTACGATGCCGCGTCCAAAGCCGCCATCCTCGCGTCGCTGGCCTTTCACACCCGGGTGACCAGCGCCGACGTCTACCGGGAGGGCATCGCTGAGGTCTCCGCCGCCGACATTCTCGCCGCCCGGCAGCTCGGTCGCACGGTCAAGTTGCTGGCGATCTGTGAGCGGGTGGTCGACGCAAGCGGCACCGAGTCGGTCTCGGCCAGGGTCTACCCGGCGATGATTCCCCGCTCGCACCCGCTGGCCACCGTGGCAGGTGCCTACAACGCGGTGTTCGTCGAGGCGGACGCCGCCGGAGCGTTGATGTTCTACGGCCAGGGCGCCGGCGGGGCACCGACCGCCAGTGCGGTGCTGGGCGACCTGGTGGCCGTTGCCCGCAACCGGGTGGCGGGTGGCTACGGGCCGCGCGAGTCCGCCCACGCCGATCTGCCGATCCAGCCGATGGGGGATACCCCGACCGCCTACCACGTCAGTCTCGAGGTGCTCGACCGCCCGGGCGTGCTGGCGCAGGTGGCTCAGGTCTTCGCCGACCACGAGGTGTCCATCATGGCGGTGCGCCAGACCGGTCGTACCCCTGACCACGTGCCGGCCTGCGGTGCCGGGGCGAACCTGGTGATCGTCACGCACTGCGCGCCGGATGCCGCGCTGCGCTCCACAGTGGACAAGCTGGCCGGCCTGGACGCGGTTCGCGACGTGGTCAGCGTGATGCGGGTGGAGGGTGAGGTCACGTGATCCTGCAGGTGGCGGCCGGCCGAGCGTGGCCAGGGGTAATCGAGGCCTACCCGGGCCGGATCCAGGTCAGCCCGGGCGCCCGGGTGGTGACCCTGCAAGAGGGCGGCACCCCCCTGCTGCCCGCTCCCGTGCTCTCGGCGCGCACCGGTTGCGAGGTGCTGCTCAAGGTCGAAGGCGCCAACCCCACCGGCTCGTTTAAAGACCGCGGGATGACGATGGCGGTCACCGAAGCGCTGGCTCGCGGTGCCGAAGCTGTGCTGTGCGCCTCGACCGGCAATACCGCCGCCTCAGCCGCCGCTTACGCGGCCCGAGCTGGGATCCCCTGCGCCGTGCTGGTACCCCGCGGCAAGATCGCGCTGGGCAAGCTCGCCCAGGCCACCGTCTATGGCGCCCGGATTCTCGCCGTGGACGGCAACTTCGACGACTGCCTGGAGCTGGCCCGCAAGACCGCCGCCGACTACCCGGTGACGGCATTGGTCAACTCGGTGAACCCAGTTCGGCTGCAGGGTCAGAAAAGCGCCGCGTTCGAGGTATGTGACGTGCTCGGCCGGGCCCCGGACGTGCACTGCCTGCCAGTCGGCAACGCCGGGAACATCACCGCCTACTGGATGGGTTACACGGAGTACCACACCGATGCGGTGGTGGCCCGCCGACCGCGGATGTTCGGCTTTCAGGCCGCTGGTGCGGCGCCGCTGGTGCACGGCGCGCCGGTGTTGAAACCGGACACCATCGCCACCGCCATCAGGGTCGGCAACCCGGCGTCCTGGCACGGCGCGATGCGGGCCCGTGACGAGTCCGGTGGGTTGTTCGAAGCGGTTACCGACGAGGAGATCCTCGCCGCCTACCGGCTGCTGGCCGGGCAGGAAGGGGTGTTCGTCGAACCGTCTTCGGCCACCTCAGTGGCAGGATTGTTGCGCGTTGTCGAAGACGGTCGGCTGCCTGCTGGTTCGCTGGTGGTCTGCACGGTCACCGGGCACGGCCTAAAGGATCCCGACACCGCGCTGCGCGACGCGCCTGAGCCCGAACCCACCCCGGTCGACCCGGCCGCAGTGGCCGCAGCACTGGATCTTGCTTGACCAGAACTGTGCTGCGGGTGCGGGTGCCTGCGTCCACGGCCAACCTCGGACCGGGCTTTGATGCCCTTGGGTTGGCGCTGGCGCTGTATGACAACGTCGAGGTGACGCCGGTGGCGTCGGGTCTACGAGTCGAGGTGCACGGCGAGGGCGCTGGGCAGGTGCCCACCGATGAAGACAACCTGGTGGTCCGCGCGCTGCGAGCGGCGTGCAGACGGTGTGGTTGCCGGCCGGACGGTTTAGTGCTGCGGTGCCACAACGCCATCCCGCACTCCCGTGGATTGGGTTCCTCAGCGGCGGCTGCCGTCGCTGGGGTGCTGGCTGGTTATGCGCTTGCGGGAATGCAACCGGACGAGGCGGCGTTGGACCTAGCGGCAGGGTTTGATGGGCATGCCGATAACACCGGTGCCAGCCTGCTGGGCGGTTTGGTGATTTCTTGGCGTGACGGGCAGTCCTTCCGGGCTGTTCGTCTGGAGCCCCATCCGGAGCTGGCGCCGGTGCTGCTGGTGCCAGCGCAGACGTCTGCCACCAAGGTCACCCGCGGGCTGTTGCCCGCTGAGGTGCCGCATGCCGACGCGGCATTCACCGCCGGACGAGCCGCACTGCTGGTCCACGCGTTGACGGCCGCGCCGCAGCTGCTGCTGGCCGCCACCGAGGACCGGTTGCATCAGTCCTACCGGCGGCCCGCCTACCCGGCGACGGGTCGGTTAGTCGACGCGTTGCGCGCGGCTGGGGTGCCGGCCGCGGTGTCGGGTGCTGGGCCGACGGTGCTTGCGTTGCCGGCCAGCGGCGAGGCATTGGCGGCGATGGATATTGCGGGTTTCACCCAGATTCCACTCGACGTGGCCCACGTTGGTGCCAGCGTCGAGTGGGGATGATCCACCCATCCGCGGACCTGTTGTTGCCGCGATGGCGCCGGACCGATAGTCTCAGTGGCGTTCAGACACCGTGTGCACGGGCGCCGGTGCCGCGTTCGGGTTCCTCTC
>JAICHZ010000182.1 GCA_025924655.1 Pseudonocardiaceae bacterium
ACCGAGCTGATGTCGCGATCCGCAAGCGCCCGCTTCATCTCTGGCTCGTTCCAGTTCTCCAGAGATAGCCGGTTGTCTTGCGAGCCGGTCACGTTCATCTCGCCCCCTTGCCGTCCGACGGGCGACGTGTGCAGAGTAGGCATACTCATCGTCGCTGGTGAAGTGGACTTCGGCAAAGCTGATCGGCCGCACCTATCAGTTTGTGCCGTTCACCGTCATAGCATGGCCGATCAGCGCAGCACAGCCCATGGCGGGTTTTCTTCAGCCCCACGCTTTGTACGTTGAGCTGGCGCAACTAGGGCCCCGTGTGCTGCCTCCTACGGAGGACATTCCGTCTGAGGCCGGTCGCGTACGGGTTGGTACGGCAGGAGGGCGGTTAGGTGGATCAGGTTCTCGGCCAGATGCTCCGGCAGGCAGTGTGGGAGCGGCTCGACATGCTCGACGAGCTGGCAAGCAGCGCTGATAACGGGTCGCTGCTGTCGGTGGCACGCAGCGAGCTACCCCGTCTGACCCATGGTTGGCGTGCTCTGCTGGCCAGTCATGCGCCGGATTCCCGGGGCCGTTGCCCGGAGTGCTCAAGCCGTTGGCGACCCCATGCAGCGCTGTGCAGCGTGTGGCGGGCCGCACACGAGCACCTCGTCCAAGCCGAAAGCGTGTCCGGGACGATTTCTCCGAAATCGGTCCCTGCCATATCTGGCGCGCGGCAGGCTGTATCGCGGCTGCGCCATCCGATGTCGCTATTTCCTGCCGGCGCAGCCGCACGCTGATCCCTGTTACCTCAACTCCATAGAGCTGGCGGTCTCGCCGTGATTCGTGGATCTCCCCCCACCCACGAAGGCTGAGCAGCCGCCATGTGGCCGGTGATCCGGCGAACGTCCGTGCCCCCGACCGAGATGTCGAAGGATCACCGGCCACCAAGCTCTCCCACCGGCGGTGCTGCACGCCCCGCGTGCCGCCGGTGGGAGCGCCAAAACTTGGGCGGTCCACCGCGCCGAGCACAACTTCATAGTCTGGACCCACGCCGCTTCTCACCGAGTGGAGTGCCGCGCCGGTGGCACCGTCGTTGCCTGACCGACCGCCACCGTCAACGTTGCTCCGATGAACGCCGGATCCCGCCGCCCAGTGCCCGTCACGTCGCGCACTGCACGCCCGGGAGATCCCCGTCCGGCGCCGGACGCGTGCAGCGCAGGCACCCGCAAATGGGGCGGGGTCGTTCGAGAGGAACGGCCCCGCCCCGCACATCTCTGTTGCCCTCTTTCCACTCGATCCTCCCGCCGCTGGTATGCCCTTCCGATCCCGCCGGCCAGGATACGAACACGTCCAGATGCGATACCGTTTGTCGAGACCTTGCAATTCGGCCAGGGCTCCACAACGAATACCACCGCAATCCATCGTCCACCTCGATGAGCGGCCACACGATTGGCGTCGAATGGGCACCCAATCGGGTGACCCGGATGCTGCCCGTCTGTGCCCGCGCATGGGTGTGGCCCCACGGCCCGCCCTGGCCTGACTTCCGCGGCACACGGAGCGCATGATGGGCTGCTGCTCCGCAACGAGGCGCTTGGTCCGAGCTAGTTCAATCGGCTGTGGAACGAAGACACCGCAGCCGAACTGGGTCTGCGAGTGGTGCTGCTTGGTTGGGCACCGTTGCTCGTTGGGGCTGTCCTCTTCGAGCGCGGCTCGATCGTCCCAGCGAACAGGGAGCCAATGATGGAGTGGTACCTCAAGGTGCTTCGCCAGTACGTCGATTTCGCCGGTCGCGCTCGCAGCAAGGAGTACTGGATGTTCACCCTGGTTAGCGTGATCATCTCATTGGTGCTCGCCATCCTTGATAATGTGCTCACGATCGGCGTACTCGGTCTCCTCTACTCGCTGGCCGTGCTATTGCCGAGCCTGGCCGTGGGCGTGCGCCGGCTGCACGACACCGGCCGAAGTGGCTGGTGGCTGCTGATCAGCCTCATCCCGTTGATCGGCGCAATCGTGCTCGTCGTGTTCTTCGCCACTGACGGCGAACGACAGCCGAACGCCTACGGACCAGACCCGAAGGCCGTTCCGGGGGAGTTTCCCGTCTTGTCCTAGGCGGCGCCACACGCAAGATCACGGTTTGGGTGTCTTAGGCGACATAATTTGTCGTTTTGGACACCCAAACCGTGATCTTGAATGGTGCGCGCCGCTGATCGAATCGCGACCGGGCGCGGGTGCCGGGTTTAGTTGAGTGCCAGCAGCCGGTCGTAGACCATTTCGTGCACCCACCGGCTGGTCGCGGTCATGGGGGTGTTCGTGGCTACCCGGGTGCGCCCTACGTGCACGATGTCGACGGCGTCGGAATCGACTTCGTGTGGACCTGCGGCGGCGAGCACGGTGGGGCCGTAGTACTCAGCGTGGGTGAGGCACTCGACATTGCGGGCGATATGCGCCGGCAGCAGTAGGGCGGTAGGGCACAACGTCGCAAAAGGCGCGGCACCGGTGAGGCCGGTCCGCCAGTGCCGCGCTGGTGCGATGATGCCGCTGAGCTGTACTGCCGGTGTCGGCGCGAGGTGTTGCATCTCTGGCCAGTCCCAGGTCGACACCGATACCCGGTCGGTCACCGGGCCCCAGCCGGAACTGAACCGACGCTCATGCACATCCAGGATGAGGCTCGCCACGGCGACCACCCGACGGCCCAGCACCACCATGGGGGGCAGCACCACGCCAGCCCAGCCCAGAGCCTCCACAGCGGCGGGCGCCAAGTGGTCGGGTGGGGAGAGAACCTCGACGGTGTCGGCGGCCCAGATCTGGGGACCAGGTGTGATCCCGCGGGCCTTGACCAGCGATTCGGGTGCCACGGGGCGTGGTCTCCCATCGTTTCATCTTCGGATTTACGCCAATTGCGTATAGATAAGAACTACCAGGAGGTTGCCGTTTCGTGGCGCAGGCGCGGCCGTTGCGGCGTCCGGCGGCGGTTCCCCCGCGCTGACTGGTCGGCGGAATTCAGCCCGCCAGTAGCACGATCGCTGCGACCAGCGGTAACCGGTCCGTCAGGGCGGCGCGAAACTCTGCGGTGCCGGCTGGACACCGTACCTACTGAGCGGTAGGGTTACCGGCGGTAACACCACTGCGGCAAGGGAATCGGTCGTGATCGAGAAGACTCACCACCACGTAATCATCATCGGTACCGGCTTCTCCGGGCTGGGTATGGCGATCAAACTTCGCCAGCACGGAATGACCGATTTCGTGGTGTTGGAACGGGCCGCCGACGTCGGCGGCACCTGGCGGGACAACTGCTATCCGGGCTGTGCCTGCGACGTACCTTCCCGGCTGTACTCGTTCTCCTTCGAGCTCAACCCATCATGGAGTCGCAACTTCTCTGGCCAGCAGGAGATCTGGGACTACCTTCGGCGCTGCACCGACAGCTACGGCGTGCGGCCACATATCCGTTTCCACCATGAGGTACTCGCTGCCGTGTGGGATCATCCGCTGCGCCGCTGGCGGATTAGCACGAACCGCGGTGAGCTGACCTGCGACGTGCTGATCACCGGCACCGGTGCGCTCTCAGAACCGAACATTCCGAGCATTCCGGGGCTGGAATCCTTCCAGGGTGCGACGTTCCATTCGGCGCGCTGGAACCGTGACTACAACCTGCGCGGCCGGCGCGTAGCGGTAGTCGGTACCGGCGCCTCGGCCATCCAGTTCGTCCCGCAGATTGCTCCTGAAGTCGCCTCCCTCACGCTGTTCCAGCGCACCCCAGCGTGGATCATGCCGCGCGGCGAACGGGAGTTCAGCCGTATCGAGCAGAAGCTGTACCGGGCGTTGCCTGCCGTCCAGCGGCTGGTGAGAGCCGGAGTTTACTGTGGCCGTGAGGCGTTGGTACCGGGATTCGCAGTGAATCCACGACTGCTGAAGGTCGCCGAGTCGGTCGCCCGCGCACACTTGCGCCGTCAGGTCGCCGACCCGCAGCTGCGCGCCAAGCTGACGCCGGACTACACCATCGGTTGCAAACGCATCCTCATTTCCAACGACTACCTGCCAGCGCTAACCAGACCCAATGTAGAGGTCGTCACCTCGGGGATCGCGCGGGTTGGCGCGGACTGGGTGCAGGCCTCCGACGGCACTCGCCGGGAGGTCGACACCATCATCTTCGGTACCGGATTCCGCGTCTCGGATATGCCGATGGCCTCGTGGGTCCACGGCCGCGATGGCCGGACCCTGGCCGAGGTCTGGTCCGGCGGCGCCCAAGCGCACCGCGGCACGACCGTAGCCGGGTTTCCCAACCTGTTCATACTGGTCGGCCCGAACACCGGGCTCGGGCACACCTCGCTGATCTACATGATCGAGTCCCAGGTGGCTTACACCATCGACGCGCTGCGCCACCTCGAGCGCACCGGGGCGCCTGCGGTGGAGGTCCGGCCGGAGGCGCAGTTGGCGTACAACCAGACTGTGCAGCGTCGGATGGAGAACACCGTGTGGACCGCGGGTGGGTGCGACAGCTGGTACCTCGACGCCCACGGCCGCAACACCACGTTGTGGCCGACGTTCACCTGGCGGTTCCGCCGGGCCACCCGAAAGCTCGAACCGTCCGAATACCTGCTCCACGAGCCCGCCACCAACCCGATCGCGGCCTGACCTGGTGCGGTTGTTCGTTGCGTTGACGCTTCCTGGTGACGTCGCTGCGGAGCTGCGGATCGCTACGGAGGCGCTGCGTGAGCTTGCGCCGGAGCTCCGGTGGACGCGTCCGGAGCAGTGGCACGTGACGCTGGTCTTCCTCGGTGAGGTCGGCGACGACGTCGTGGACGAGCTGAGCCGCCGGCTCAACCGGGCAGCCACTCGGCACCCGCCGCTGTCCCTGGCGTTGGGCGGCGGTGGTCGATTTGGGCACCAGGTGTTGTGGACCGGGGTGCGCGGTGATCGGGATCGGCTGCGCCGGCTCGTCGACTCAGCCCGGGCCGCAGCTCGCCGCAGCCGTCTGCCGGTGGAGGACCGCCTGTACCGTCCGCACATCACGCTGGCCCGGGCAGCCGGCGGGGCGGACCTGCGGCCGTTGGTCGAGCGGCTGGCACCCTGGCAGGGCGCTCCATGGGTGGCAACCCAGATGTACTTGGTGCGTAGCCGCCTCGGCGCGGCGTCGGACGGGTCCGCGCTACATGAGCCGATCGCCTGCTGGCCACTCGAGAGCTAGCCGGGTGGACCAGTGGTAGTGCTGATTGCCGTCACGGCCCGACTATTACTCAGCACAGGCTGTGCACGGCGGCTAGGTACCCTGCGGGGGACCAGCGACGTCGACAAGCGGGCCGAATATTGCAGCGTTGTGTCATCGCGTGTAGTCGCTGAGTAGCCATATCCGCGTGCCCACTAGGTGGTCATTACCGGCGACGCTACGTGTCACCAACGCGCTCCTGCTTGGATCTCCGCACTGCTGCGCCGTACTTGCTGCGAGCGGCAACCGCAGATCGGGTCCTCGCCGTGCCGCGTGCGGCGCGTTCGCTGCCGACGTGCTTGCCCGGCCGAGGTGTCTACCAGCGACAATGCGGCCGATGGCAGCTGGGCAAGCCCTGCGCCACGTGGCGCGGCGGATAGATGGCATCGGGAAGTCTAAGTGCCAATTCGCCGACGACTAAGCAGTCGCGAAAATCGACTGCACGGCTAAGTGACGGGCCCAAAGTTTAGGGGGCGAATGCAGGTTGCCAAGCGGCCCCCTTCTCGCCATGGTGTAAATGAGCCTAATCGGCAATGCCGTCGATGAGGTCAACTGTTCCGGCCCACTGGGCCACTGTGAGGAGGATTGCATGTCTGACGCATTAAGCTTCACTGAAATCGACGGCCAACACGTCGAGCTGCTCCCGGGTCGTATCGTCATGTCCATGTTCATGATGGGCGGCAGAGAAGGCAACGCCGGCAACGGCGGTAATGGCGGCACCGGCGGCAACGGCGGCAGCGCGCGGGGAGGCATCGGCCTCAACGTCCTGAACATTACCCTGACCGGCGACCAGACCAACAGCGCCGCTGACGCCCACGGTGGCAACGGCGGCAGTGCTAACGGCGGAGTTGGCGGCGCTTACAAGCCCGTTACCAAGTGAGCTAACAGCGGCTGACTCTTAAGCCGTGGTTCGTGTGCGGTGCCGTTGGCTAGGGAACGGCATACGCACTGCTGGCGGCAACGCTCAATGGCGGTGCTGGGGCAGCCGACTGCAACGCAGTCGTGCAGTACCGCCGCGCGATCCCCCGGTTGGGTGATGCCGTCGATGAGGGAGGGGTGGCCGACGAGGCCACCCCTCCCTCAACATTTACGCCTGCCCAGTCGCTTAACGATAACGTAGTACGTGACCGTGCCTGAAATACTAGTCGGCCTAGGCTTTAAGGGCCAATCTTGGTTAGTCTACGTAGTCACCAGTCGCCATTTCGTCGCCGGGGTCTGGTGTGCAGTCCTCGCGCGCAATGGGTAATTCTCAGGTCTGGTAATCTGCGCGCCGCGAGTAGCGCCTACCACTACCTAAGCGGAGACCTAGCGGGACGTCTACCAGCGACAATGCGGACGGATGGCCGGTGCGAGCAACTTCCGCGGAGGTGACGTGGTAGGTAGCTTTACCGGAACTCTACGCAACTGTTCGCCGGCGCCTAAATACCCCGCGGAAACAGCTTCAAGCTAAGTGGTGGAATGTTGAAGGTTAGGGGAGAATGCATGTTGTCATGCGACCTTCTTCTCGCCATGGTGTAATTGAGCCGAATCGGCAATGCCGTCGATGAGGTGTACTGTTCCCGGTCCAGTGGGCCACTGTGAGGAGGATTCATGTCTGACGCATTGAGCTTTGCCGAGATCGACGGCCAACACATTGAGCTGCTCCCGGCGCGCACCGTCATGTCCATGATTAAGATGGGTAATGAAGGCAACGCCGGCCGTGGCGGCGACGGCGGCACCGGCGGCGACGGCGGCGGCGGGAGGGGTGGCATCGGCCTTAACATCCTGAACATTACCCCCATCAGCGACCAGCCCAACAGCGCTGGTAACGGCACTGGCGGTAACGGCGGCAGCGCTAACGGCGGTGCTGGCGGAGTTTACAAGCCCCGTTAAGTGAGCTAACAGGGGCTTAAATTGAGGGCCGTTATCGTGTGCCGCGCTGTCGGCCAAGGACGCGCCTTGGCTGGGCTACAACGTTGAGGCTGTGCTGGGGCAGCAGACACCAACACTAGTCGCGCAATACGCTGCGTGATCGTGGGCAACATAGTGGGGTGAAGGAGGGGTGGGGGCCCGGCGGCCCCCCCCCCACACCCCGGGGGCAATTAAAAAATGTACCGCATATCGGGATCAACAACCAACCCGCACCCCACCCAGTTTGCCACCCTCCACCCCCCGCGTTAGCGCCGACGGTTTGTGTGGGGGGTGCCCACCCACCCCCCCACGTGGTGGCCCCCCCACGGCC
>JAICHZ010000183.1 GCA_025924655.1 Pseudonocardiaceae bacterium
GCCCAACTAGACTGCACCGAACGCAGTCCGAGCCCGGTGACTGCCTCGACGCGCTCCAGCGCAAGCGCTACATCGAGCGGATCGGGCCGGACGTTCCCCGGCTCGACGGGTGTTTCGTCGCCTGGTGAGAGCAGCAGGTTGTTGCCTTCAGCCTTGAAATACCAACGTTCCCGCGCGTCGATCACCATCGGCAGTGGTCCTCCGCTCGGGGTGCGCAACCGGGCCACGTCGGGCACTCGCGCGACGACGATCGTGCGGCGCAGCGGGCGCAGACCCAGCGGAGGTACCCCGGCCAGGCCGGCGATGAGGTCGGCCCAGGCCCCCGCAGCGTCCACGACGTCGGCGGTGTGGAGCACCCGGTCTGCGCCGCAGTGCACCCGCCAGCCTCCGGATATCGGAGCCAGTCCGGTGACGGGCGCCGCCACCTGCACACAGCCGCCACGCTGGCGCAGCCCGCGGACGTAGGCCTGATGCAGTGCCATCACGTCGAGATCACACGCGGCCTCGGTGACCGCCACGGCGCGCAGCACGTCCCGGCGCAGCGCCGGGCATCGGGCGAGTGCCTCCTCCGGTGACAGCTCAACCGCGGCATCCGGCTCGTGCGCCTGTTCCGCCAGCTCGGCGCGCAACTTCTGGTCACCGTCGTCGTCAAAAGCGGCCCTGAGCACCGGACGTGGATGCAGCAGCGCGGGCGCGCCGAGCTCCTCGGCCAGCCGGGCAAACCGGGGGCGGCTCGCCTTAATCAGCGCTCGCACCTGCGGGCCACCGTGGCCCGGCACGTACATAGCAGCCGAGCGCCCGGTGGAGTGGATGGCCAAGCTGGTCTCGGCCTCCAGCAACGTGACCCGGCAGTGCGCAGCGAGCTCGTAAGCAATCGAGACACCGGCGATCCCGCCACCAATCACCACAACATCCTGGCCCGAGCTCACTCGATCGATGCTAGCCGCCGATGTAGCTCGTCTGGGGGAAGTCGGCGTGTGAGGCTGCCGTATGGGAAGCCACCGACCCTCAGTCGATCATCATGTGCGGGGTGATCAGCGACGGGGGCGCTGCGTGGTACTTGCGCAGCACTGGCAACCACGACACCCACTACGGCACCTGGTCCGGTATCACCCGGACCGTGCATGCCCTGTGCGGCATCGAGTTCCGCCCGGCCGCGGGAGACTCTGGCGGCACGTTCGTACCCAACCCACCGCCGAACCCGGACCAGATGTGCCCGGACTGTCGCAGCAAGGCCACCGGACCGGTCTGAAGGGGTCGGTGGCCCACCCCAGGGAACCCTCAGGACACGTCCTGTCACGCCTATGCCGCCCAGCAGCCTCCGACGTGGGGTGCGGCGGCTAATGTCGCCGTCCTTGATCGAGGACACGGAAACCCGAGAGGATCGATCCACGATGCGGTGGGCGGTGGGGTTCGCGTTGATGATGGCGCTGGTATTCGCACTCACCGCTGGGGTTCACTTCGGCGCGGCAGATATCGACCAGATGCTTGCACGGTGACCTGAGGAGGCGTAGCGACAACCAGTTCCCCGGTCCGAGACAGGCAGCTGGCGTGGCCGCTCAGAACGGTTGGTTCGCTGCTCTGCGATGCCGACACGCGCCGGCCCTGATGCTGGTCCACGATGCCTAGAATGTGTCGCGCCTATGGATAGGTTGTGGCTGAGTCGTGGGACGCCTAGCGGACGCCGGTTGGCAGAGAAGCCGATCTTCTGTCCGCACGGTGGACAGATTGGTCAGCCGTCTTCCGCTGAAAAGCCTTATCTATGCGTCAGTGGGGCGTCGCCCGCCATCGGCGCCCCCGCGGGCTTCGCTCTGTGTCGGTGACATCGTCAAAACAGCCCGTTCGTTAACATGTCACGCCCAACGGGTGCCGCCTCTCGGTGCGTGTGGCTACAACGAGATACAAAAAGGGGGTTGCGAGATCCCCACTCGGGGACTTGCTTATTGATGTTGGTCAGGTAGGGCCGTCGGATTCCCCGTCGCTGGCACCCATCCACAGTCTGTACACACAATCTCGTGCCTGCTCCACAGCCTTTCCACACCACCTGTGCTGCCGCTCCCGTAGACCCAAGCCTTAGGGTGTCCGCCCTATGGGCCAGACGCCGATTTATGACCAGCTGCGTGGTGAGCGAATCAACGCTGATGTCCCCGCCATCGGGGCTGACCCGCAACTGGTCGGTCACCCCGGGGAATACCCTCTGCTGGTCGTCGCGCCGGTTCCGGCGGCGGTGTTCGGACCAGGTCCGGCGACGGATCTCGACGCAAACCGGCACCATCTCGTGGGGACATCCCCGGTTAGTCAGCCCGCAGGTGACGGGCAACGGGCGGTCGCGGTCTGGGGACCGCGAGCAGGCTGTTCGCTGGTAGCTCCCGTGCGGCAAGCACCGGCACACGCCGCCAGCAGCTCTCCAGCGCTGCCCGGTTCCAGCCGCCACTCCGCAGCGGACGCCGCGGCAGGTGAGCACGGTGCGCACCGGCGACACGGAGCTGGCCCGCGACCGGCACAGCGCAGCGAACCTCGCCTCGTGACGCCGGCAGGTGCTCAGTTCCGGTGGTTTGAGGTCGATCATGACACCGGTGACTCGTCCTCCACATGAGGATGAGGCAGCGCACGCTCACCCCAGCGGGCAGACCCCTGCGGCGTCGGAGACGGAGCTGGGCTTGTCCATAGGTTTCCGTTGCTCGTGGTGTTCCTACCGCTGGGCTCGTGGTGGATCCCAGACCGTAGCGGCCGTCGGGTTCAAGGGGTTGAGGGGCTAGGCCGATACACCGGGCCAAGACGCCAGGTGACGAGTGCGTGAGGTGATCCGATGCCGTTGATGCCCGCTGACGTTGCCAACGTCACGTTCAGTAAGCCCCCGCTGGGCACGCGGGGCTATGACGAGGACGAGGTCGACGCCTTCCTCGATTTGGTTGAGGCCGAGCTGGCTCGGTTGATCCAGGAGAACACTGATCTCCGCAATCGGGTTGAACCGCCCGAGCAGCAGCAGCTCGCTGCGCCAGTCGACACCGGAGGTGACCCTCGCCGGCTGGAGTCGCTTGGGCCGCCATCGCCACCGCCGTTGAGGGAGCAGACCTCGCCGGATGGTGATCACAATGTCCACGCGGCCAGGGTGCTGGGTTTGGCCCAGGAGATGGCGGACCGGTTGACCGGTGAGGCCAAGGCCGAAGCCGACGGGATGGTGAGCCAGGCCCGGACCAAATCGGAGCAGCTGCTCTCCGAGGCGAGAGCGAAGGCCGAGGGCATGGTCACCGACGCCAGAACCCGATCCGAGACCATGCTCAACGACGCCCGGATTAAAGCCGAGACCCTGAAGCGGCAGTCCCAGGAGAAGGCAGCGTCGCTGGAGCGCGACGCTACGGCCAAGCACACCGAGATCATTACGGGGCTGTGTCAGGAGAAGGGCATTCTGGAGAAGGAGATCGACGAACTGCGCGCGTTCGAGCGCGGGTACCGGACCCGTTTGAAGACCTACCTGAGCTCACAGCTGCGAGAGCTGGGTGGTCGCGGATCCGCAGCCCCAGCAGACCCGATGCACACCCAGCAAGGGCTGGTGGGCTCCGGGTGCGGTGCGCATGCCGAAGCGGGATCTCGGTAACCACGGGCCCCGACTGGTGTCAAGTCGCTGAACATCGGCGGTCCGAGGCGCAGCCTCATTAGTTAGTGGAAGGTGTGGGATGGCTCAACGTTTGGTTCGCTTCTCGGACTTGACTAATAAGATCATCGAGGACGACGCTGTTGTGCGTATCGTCGTCGAGCAGCATCCGGCTCTTGAGAATGGTCCTGTGGAGATCGAGGCCGCTGAAGATGAGGTCGAGCCCATCCGGAAAGGCGCGTTGAGCCTCGTCACTGTGAAGCTTTATCGGGGTGACGGGTCAGTGCCGGAAACCGTGACGATGGAGATCGAGGAGTTCAATAACCTCGCTAGCGGCGTGGACATGGAAGATGTTATCCGGCGTGCAGGGCCGGCGTACCCACCGCGCAAGCAAACGAGATCAGCCCCATTATCGGCTGTCGACAAGCTGGACTACTCGACTCTCGAGCATGCCGGTAAGCCGCACCGAGGCAAGACCACGGACGCTGAGAAGGAGACCGTGCGGGGTAACCTTGCGGTTATCAATAAGCGATTGAAGAGCGACGGGATCCGCACCATTGATTTGGACAACGCGGAGCACGTGACCCGGTATGGTCTCGAAGCGCTGGCGCAAGAGACCGGTCACCTCCAGTAGCCAAGTTTGGAATATGACTGTTGTGGTGGTGACTCAGAGCTGCCAGCTCTGGATCCCCGAGGCGGCCCGGCTCCTGCGTCCTGATGGCCGCCTGGTGTTCCTGACTATCTCGACGTTGGTCTACCTCTGCTCCCCCGACGAGGGCTTGGTCGGCGGGGCGCTGCGGCGCCCACAATTCGGGATGTCTCGCATCAAGTGGTCGGACGAATCGGACGGCACCGAATACCACCTCAGCCACGGCGACTGGATCCGGTTGCTTCGCGCCAACGGCTTCGACGTCGAGAACCTCATCGAAGTCCAGGCACCCGCGGATGCGAAATCGCCGGTCTACTACGACTCCGTCACCGCTGAGTGGGGACGCCAGTGGCCGGCCGAGGAGATCTGGGTCGCGCGAAAGCGATCCTAGCTTCTCTGGGAAGCGAGTCGGGGTCGGCTGGTGATCACTCCTTGATCATCGAAATGCTAAGGTAGCGCAACTCAGCATCGACCACGACGCCGCGGTCGACTTCACCCAGGCCGTCACCAACCCGGTGGTCTACAGACCTTGTCGTGACTGGTCCTGGGTGAGCACCTCAGGTCGACGGGCTGGGGTGTTCAGTTGCCTGTGTCGGCGGACGCGTACGACTTGGGGGACCACGGTGCCTAGTCGCGCTCAGCGGCTGTTGCAGATTGAGGACTATCTTTTCTCATTCATCGACGAGACCCGAGAGTTGGCCGAGGGCGTCGGCCTCGCGATCGTGCCCTTGGGTGTCGGGGACTGCGATCTGCCGACGCCGCCGCATGTCGTTGAGGCGATGCGCCAAGCGGTTCGGGATCCGTTGTCGCATCGTTACCCGCCGTATGCAGGCACGCAGGTCATGCGGGTAGCGGCCGCTAAGTTCCTGGCTCGGCGTTTCCAGATCACGGTTGATCCGGACACCGAAGTCGTGGTGACCCTAGGTAACAAAGAGGCGATGGCGCACCTCGCACTGGCTTATATCGAACCCGGCGACGTGGTGCTGGTGCCCGATCCCGCCTACCCGGTTTATGAGACCTGGGCCCGGTTCTGCGGTGGCGAAGTGTTCCGCGTTCCGCTCCGTGCCGAGAACGGTTTCCTGCCCGACTTCGACGCGATTCCTCGCGACATCGCCGCTCGGGCCAAGCTGTTCTGGGTCTGCTACCCGAACAACCCGACCGCGGCACTGGCCACCGCTGAGTTCTTCGACGGACTCGCCCAGTTCGCGTTGGACCACGACATCATCGTGGCTTCGGACGCCGCCTACACTGAGATCTACTACGACACCGAGCCGCCGCCGTCGTTTCTGGAGTCACCAGGGGCGATGGACTGCGGCATCGAGTTCCACTCACTGTCCAAGGCATACAACATGCCAGGCTGGCGAGTCGGATTCGCCACCGGCAACGCAGACGTCGTGGACGCGTTGCGCACGGTCAAAACCAACACCGACTCCGGCACCTTCTCCGCCGTGCAGCACGCCGCGGTGGCCGCGCTCACCGACACCACCAGCTATCCCGACCAACTGCGCCACACCTACCGCACCCGCATGCACATTCTGTGTGACGGGCTCGAAGCCGCAGGACTGGACATACTGCGCCCCAAAGCCACGTTCTACTGCTTAGTCCGCAACCCCGGCGGCTACACCAGCACCGGCTTCGCCAAGAAACTGCTCAACGACGCCCACGTGCTCAGCATCCCCGCCAGCAGATTCGGCCCCGGCGGCGAGGGCTACGTACGCCTGACCGTCTGCGCCGAGATCGAACTCATCCACGAAGCGATCCGCCGGATCACCCACGTTGACTGGTGACCCGCGAGGGAAGGCTCCGCGGCTCACCCAGCCGGATGTGCCCACGGCGCCCCCAACGCCTGAGCGCCTGAACGGGACCCAACAGCTGCGTGACGAGGGGATCGAACCCTCATGGCCAGCCTGGAGGATTCTGGCGACGATCATGGGGCGTAATCTGCATTAATATTGCCCTGCATATCCACCACCGCGGGCGGCCGACTGGGCATGTGCAGGGCAACGGGGGAACATCATGGAACTGAGCCGGGTCGAAATCGTAGCTGTCGATGACGAGGGGGCCTTCTGGGACGACCGGTCCGCCGTTTCAGCCTCTCTACGGGAGACCCCGCCGCGGGTGCCCGCTTACTTCGGATACGACGCGCTCGGATCGGACCTGTTCGAGTCGATCACCGAGCTGCCTAACTACTACCTCACCCGGGTGGAGCACACACTCCTACAGCGTCACGCCGAGGAGATCGCCGACCTGATCGGGTGCGAGCGGATCGCCGAGTTGGGCAGCGGAAGTGCGAAGAAAACCCGCATACTTCTGACGGCCTGTGCCAAGCGCCGTCCGACCACCTACCTTCCCATTGACGTCAGTCGCGAGATGTTGGCGGCCAGCGGGCGCAACCTGACCGCCGAATTGCCCGCCCTGCGGGTGCAGGGACTGTGGGGCCGATATCAGGCGGGGCTGGCCTGGCTGCGGGACCGCAATGAGCCGGTAGTGGTGACCTTCCTCGGAAGCAGCCTAGGAAACACCACGTCCGAGGAGCGCGACGCGCTGCTTTCCGAAATCACCGACACGCTACGGCCCGGCGACGGCTTCCTGGTGTCAGTGGACCTGCAAAAGCCAGCCCAGGTGTTCGAAACCTGTTACAACGATCCACCCGACCAGCCGGCCTTCGCACGGTTTCGGCTCAACTATCTAGCCCACCTCAACCGGCGCTTCGCCGCCGACTTCGCCCCGGAATACTTCTATCCCCGAGCGCACTACGACTCCACCACCACCACGGTCCAGGTGCACCTCTACGCAACCGAGGACCAGTTCGTCGCGCTGCGCGAGTTAGACCTTGAACTGGTTGTGCGACGCGGTGACTCGCTGAACGTCAGTTTGTCGCACAAGTTCCACCACCCTCAGTTCGTGGCCGACGTCTCCGCGCGAGGCTTTAATCTCCGCGCGCAGTGGATTGATCCGGTATGGCAGTACGGCATCTTTCTGTTCGTCCGCTCGAATTGATCACGGCGACACCCTTAAGCGAGCGTGTGTCTGTTTCCGTTACCGTCCGGATGTTCACTGCCTGTCGCTGGCTGAATCCATGCCGGATCCTACGTGCGGCCTGGGGACTGGCTGAGCTGCCACGCGCCAAAGCCTGCGCGCC
>JAICHZ010000184.1 GCA_025924655.1 Pseudonocardiaceae bacterium
ACGGCGCTGCCATGCTCGCGGACCAGTTCCATGATGCGCTGGTACCGGGAGCCGGGCCCGTCGCCATCCTCGAAGTTCACCGAGTTGACCGCGCACCGGCCGCCCAGACGTTCCAGCCCGGCGCGCAGCACCTCGGGCTCGGTGGAGTCCAGCATGATCGGCAACGTCGACGCGGTGCCCAGCCGCCCGGCCAGCTCGGCCATATCCGCAGCGCCGTCGCGGCCGACGTAGTCGACGTTGAGGTCGATCAGGTGCGCGCCATCGCGGGTCTGCGCGCGAGCGATCTGAACGCAGTCCTCGAACCGTTCGGCGAGCATGGCGTCGCGGAACGCCTTGGAACCGTTGGCGTTGGTCCGCTCGCCGACCATCAACACACTGGCGTCCTGGCGGAACGGCACCGCGGTGTAGAGGGAGGAGACGCCGGGCTCCGGGCGCGGCCGCCGGCTGCGGGGTGTGAGATCGGCCACGGCCTGCGCGACTGCCGCGATGTGCTCGCGGGTCGTGCCGCAGCAACCACCGACCAGCCGGACGCCGAACTCGGTGACGAAGCTGCTCAACGCGGTGGCCAGCTCATCGGGGGTCAGCGGGTACACCGCCCCACCCCTGCGCAGCTGCGGCAGCCCGGCGTTGGGCATCACCGACAGCGGGATCCGGGAATGCTTGGCCAGCTGGCGCAGGTGCTCGCTCATCTCAGCCGGCCCGGTGGCGCAGTTCAGCCCGATCAGATCGATGCCCAGCGGTTCCAACGCGGTCAGCGCCGCGCCGATCTCGGTGCCCAGCAGCATCGTCCCGGTGGTCTCCACGGTGACCTGGGTGATGATCGGCACGTACCGGCCCTCGGCGACCATCGCGCGCCGCGCGGCGATCACCGCCGCCTTGCACTGCAGCAGATCCTGGCTGGTCTCGATGAGCACCGCGTCGGCTCCGCCGGTGAGCATGCCGCGGACCTGCTCGACATAGGCGTCGCGTAGCTGCGCGAAGGAGATGTGGCCCAAGGTGGGCAGCTTCGTGCCCGGGCCGACCGAGCCGAGCACAAACCGCCGCTGGTCCGCTTCGGCAAACTCGTCGGCCACCTCGCGGGCCAGCCTGGCGCCGGCCTCGGCCAGCTCCCGGACCCGATCGGCGATGCCGTACTCGGCGAGGTTAGCCAGATTGGCGCCGAAGGTGTTGGACTCCACCGCGTCGGCACCGGCCTCCAAATATCCCCGGTGCACGGTGCGCACGACGTCCGGGCGGGTGACGTTGAGAATCTCGTTGCAGCCCTCCAGCCCGGCGAAGTCGTCCAGGGTCAGCGCGACCGACTGCAACATCGTGCCCATCGCCCCGTCTGCGACCACGACACGTTGCGTTAGGACGTCGAGCAGCGATGACACAGCCATGAGATGCAGCCTAGAGCAGCGATATCGGGTCTTCGTGGTATCGCATGGCGGCCAGCGCGACCCAAGAGCCGTAGGCTAGCGCGGTGACCTATCCGGACACCCCCGGCAGCGACGCGGACACGCCGCTGCCCCAGCTCACCTCACCGGTGCTGGTAGCCGCGTTCGAGGGCTGGAACGACGCCGGGGACGCCGCCAGCACCGCGATCGAGCACCTGCAGCTGAGCTGGGACGCGACCCCCTTGGCCGAACTTGATCCCGAGGATTATTACGACTTCCAGGTCACCCGGCCGACCACCAAACTGGTCGACGGGATCACCCGGCGGGTTGAGTGGCCCACCACCCGGCTCTCAGTGTGCCGCCCGCCTGGGGCCGACTACGACGTGGTGCTGGTGCACGGTATCGAACCCAACATGCGCTGGCGATCGTTCTGCGACGAGCTGCTGCGCTTTGTCACCGACCTGGAGATCACCACCGTAGTGACGTTGGGCGCGCTGCTCGCCGACACCCCGCACACCCGGCCAGTGCCGGTCACCGGGACTGCCTACGACGCCGCCTCGGCCGCCCGGTTCAAGCTGGAGCGTTCCAAATACGAGGGTCCGACCGGCATTGTGGGGATCTTCCAGGACGCCTGCGTGCAGGCCGGAGTGCCTGCCATCTCGTTCTGGGCGGCGGTGCCGCACTACGTCTCCGCGCCGCCTTCCCCCAAGGCCACCCTGGCGTTGCTGCACCGGGTGGAGGAGGTGCTCGACCTCGAGGTCCCGCTCGGCGCGCTGCCGGAGGAGTCAGAAGAGTGGGAGGCCACGGTCAGTGAGATGGCCGAGGAAGACGACGAGGTGGCCAGCTACGTGCGTGCGCTGGAGGAGCGCGGCGATACCGACCTGACCCTGCACGAGGCCAGCGGTGACGCCATCGCCGCCGACTTCGAGCGCTACCTGCGCCGCCGTCGCCCCGGTGGCACCTCCGGCCCCCGAAACCCCCGCGACAGCCGTTGATTCGGCCCGCGGGCCGCTCGCCATTCGGAGCGTACGGACTCGGCAGCGATGAACGTCAGCGCCGGACCAGCGGGGGGCCTCGCTGTCTCGGACGGCACGACGTCCGCTGTCGAGGGCGGCCACCTCACACAGTTGCCGCGGCGCTCGTCTCATCGGCCCCTCCCGCTTCGCGGGGAGGTGGGTGGATCCGTTGAGCATGTGCCGCAGACGGCAACTGTGGCCGAGAGTTGCCGTCTACGGCACCTCTGCATGCTGCGACAGTCCTTCCCCAGATCTCACGGACAGTGACACCGTGTACTGGTTTCGCACGTAGTCCGGGGATCGCCGTGGAGCCGACATGGAACACGGTCGCTGCTTAGCCACCGGCCTAGCAGCTCTGCGACCTCGCCGATGAAACTTTCGGCCAGGCCGGGGCACGCTGATTCCGGGTCGACGATATGAAGCGTCTCCGTGGCCCACGCTGGCCACTGTTCGCTGTGGTGTTCATCCACCAATTCAGCGTCTGGCATCGACATGACGACCGAGGAACGGGGTCGGGTCGTATTCAACGGCGCCGGGCGCGTAGGTCTTCCAGATGCCGCCGGCCTCGTCGTGGAGGCGGTGGGTGGTGAGCAACGGCCGGTAAGTACGTATTTGATCATCCTCAACCGGGTGGCCTGCGGCAGAGGAGGCCGCCGCCGCAGGCCAGGGATCTTGCCCTGGTCGATCCCCGGATGGCTCCCGACCCGGACTCAAAATCAATCCGTGCGGCGAGTTGGGGTGTTAAGCGCGGTGCGGTGCCGGGACAATGGGGCGCGTGGTGACACCGCTGGAGGGGCTGGAGCGGCTGCGGGTGGCGGCCAGTTCCGGTGATCTTGGCCTGCTGTGTCGGCGGTACCGGATCAGCCTGCTCACGGTCTTCGGCAGCGCTGGCCGGGGTGAGCCGGAGCCACGCGATCTCGACATCGGGGCCCTCAGCGAACATGGAGCGGTAGTCGATTTCTTCGGATTCATCACCGAGGTGATCGATCTCGTCGGATCCGACGAGATCGACGTCGTCCATCTCAACTCCGCTGGCCCGCTGCTGCGGGAACGCGCATTGGTCGGCGCGATTATCCTGCACGAAGAGGAACCCGGCACTTGGGCCCGGGCGTCGACCGCCGCTGTGATGGAGCGGCTCGACACGGACTGGCTGCGTCGGCTAGGTCTAGAACTGCTGGCCGGATGACGCCACGCCGACTCGACCAGGCCATGGTCACACAGCGACTCCGAGAGATCCAACTGCTCCTCACCGACCTCGCGGAGTTGGGCGCGGTCGACGCCGAGCGGCTCCGACGCGAACGACCCACCCGGCACATCGTCGAGCGGGTCCTCAGCCAGATCGTCGAGCTGGCCGGATCGATCAACATCCACGTCGTGACTTCGCTGTTGGGTCGGTCGCCAGACAGCTACGCCGCGTCGTTTGACGAAATGGCCCGCGCTGGGGTGCTCGAATGGGATTTCGCTGCCGCGTTGCGCCCGTCAGCTGGGATGCGCAACGTCCTAGTGCACGACTACCTTGACGTTGACCATGACATGGTGTCCGAAGCGATCCCGCTGGCTCAGAAGCAATACAGCGAATACGTGCGCAACGTCGCACGATGGCTGCGGGATAACGCCAGCTGAGATTTAGCCCGGGTTGTAGACCAGCAGGGGCACCAGCTGTTCGTCGTCGGTCAAGGAACCGTGGTGGCCGATCAGGCGGCTCAGCCTAGGTGTGACGCGGGACTGCACGATGGCGAAGTCGGTGCGGGCGGCGATGATGAGGTCACCGATGCGGTCGCGGACGTGGGGCTCGACGACCGGGCCGAACCATCCTGCGGCGATGGCCTCATCGCGGGTGCGGATCCAGGCTCGATCCCCGATCAGCTCGCACCAGGCCGCGCGCACATCGTCGGTGGCGCCTGGCTCGGTGTAGACGTACCGGGCGCGCGGGTCACCGCCCAGCATGCGCACCCCAGCCTGCAGCGACGGCTCGGTGTCGAAATCGAGCCGGCCCTCCTCGGGCACCGTCACCATGCCGTGGTCGGCGATCACCACGAGCGCAGCGCCCGGAGATAACCCTTCGGCGATCACGGAAGCCAGCCGGTCGACGTGGGCGAGCTGCAGCCGCCATGGCAGCGACCCGACGCCGTAAACGTGGCCGAGCAGGTCCAGGTCGCCATGGTAGGCGTAGCACAAGCTCGGCGCCCTACCCGACACCGCTGCCAGCGCGCTGGCGGCCAGGTCCCCGAGGGCGTGCACGCCCTGGAAGTCGGCGCCGCGCAGCACCGCACGGTTCAGACCCGTGTCCCGATGCGCGTGCGGAACCGCCATCGTGACCCGGACGCCGGCCGCGGCGGCGCGTTGCAGCGCTGTGGCACGCGGCTGGATGTCCTCCGGAACGAACCGCTTGCGGAGATCCACCTGACGGCCACCGCCGTGGGTGTGCCAGCTCAACGCGTTGAGCAGGTCACCATCGGGTGTAGCGAAGGTGTAGCCGACGATTCCGTGCTCGCCCACCGGCATACCGGTTCCGATGGTGGCCACGCTGGCCGCCGTCGTCGCGGGAAACCCGGCGGTGATCGGCTCGCTGCCGTCGGTCAACGAGGTGAGAAACGGGGCGTCGGCGCGATGTTGCCGCAGCGCGTGCCAGCCGAGACCGTCGACGAGCAGCAGGCACACCGCCCGGGCCGGATCAAGCCCGAACCGATCGGTGAACCCGGCTACTTCCAGCCCGCACAGCAGCGAGGGCACCACATCGGCAAGCGAGCCACGCCCGTCAGTCACAGCGCGATGCCGAGCAGCGCATCTACCGCGGTGCTCAACAGGTGGGGCGCGTCAACGTCGCTGCCGCGTTGGGTCAGCGTCTCTGTAGCCCAGGCGTCGATCGCGGCCAGCGCGCGGTGAGTGTCCAGATCGTCGGCCAGATGGGCACGAAGCTGGTGCACGGCATCGTCCGCCGGTGCCCCGGCGGGCAGCGCGACGGCCTGTCGCCAGCGGTCTAACCGGACCACCGCGTCGTCAAGCATCTCGGTGACCCAGGACCGGTCGGTGCGGTAGTGCCCGGACAGCAGCGCCAGCCGCAGCGCCATCGGGTCGACCTGGTCGGCGCGCAGCCGCGAGACGAAGACCAGGTTGCCCTTCGACTTCGACATCTTCTCACCGTCCAGACCGATCATCCCGGTGTGGACGTAGTGCCGGGCCATCGGGAACTCGCCGGTCAGGGCCTCGGCATGGGCCGCGGAGAACTCGTGGTGCGGGAAGATCAGGTCCGAGCCGCCGCCTTGGACGTCGAAACCGGTGCCGAGCCGGTTGAGCCCGATCGCGCAGCATTCCACATGCCAGCCCGGCCGTCCCGGTCCCAGCTCGGAGTCCCAGGATGGCTCGTCCTTGCGGGCGGTGCGCCACATCAGGACATCCAGCGGGTGTCGCTTACCGGGCCGCTCCGGGTCTCCGCCGCGTTCGGCGGACAGCCGGATCATGGTCTCGGCGTCGTAGCCCGATTCGGACCCGAAGTGAGCAGCGGCCTGGTGGTCGAAGTAGATGTCCGGGTGCTCGGGGTCTTCGATCCGGTAGGCCGCGCCGCAGGCGAGCAGCTTGGCGATCACTTCGACGATCTCGCCGATCGCTTCGACAGCGCCGACGAAGTGCCGCGGTGGCAGGATCCGCAGCGACTCCATGTCTTCACGGAACAGCGCGGTCTCCCGCATCCCGAGCACGACCCAGTCGTCCTGGTCGCGCCGCGCCCGCTCGAGCAGCGGATCGTCGACATCAGTGACGTTCTGCACGTAGTGCACGTCGTGTCCGGCGTCGCGCCAGTACCGGTTCACCAGGTCGAAGGCCAGGTAGGTGGCCGCGTGCCCGAGGTGGGTGGCGTCGTAGGGAGTGATCCCGCAGACGTACATCTTCGCGGTTCTGTCCGGCGCGGTGGGCCGGATTTGGCCGGCTGCGGTGTCGTAGAGCCGCAACGGCCGGCCGTGGCCGGGTAGCCGCGGAACCGGGGTCGACGTCCAGGGCTGCACGGTTTCGACCCTACGTCACCGCAGCGGGGAGTTAGGCCCGACGGCGGCGGTGCCGCAAATAGTCGCCGACCACTGCGGCGCCCAGCCCGTCGACTCCCGGCTTTAGCACCCGACCGCCGCAGCGCCGAGCCAAGGCGTGCACGAAGGCGGCGAGCTTGGGGTCGTGGCCGAGCATCACGATGCTCACCGCGGTGCCGATGCGGGCCAGACCGTCCATCTCGCGCACGGTCAGGGCCAACGTCTGGGGCAGCGGCGGGTAGCTGAAGACCGCCTCCCCGTCCGGTTCCAGATGCGCGGTGGGTTCCCCATCGGTGACCACCAGCAGCACCTGCGCGGCGTCCGGATGCCGGCGCAAGTGCCGGCCCGCGAGCAGCAGCGCATGGTGCAGATTGGTGCCCTGCTCCCACACCCCGGTCAGACCGGTGAGCTGTGCGATGTCCACCCGCTGCGCCTGGCGGCCGAAGGTGATCAGCTCCAGCGCGTCGCAGCGATACCGGGTCCGCACCAGGTGATGCAGCGCCAGCGCGGTGCGCTTCATCGGCACCCAGTGCCCGTCCTGCACCATCGACCACGACGTGTCGACGCACAACGCCACCGCGGCCCGGGCGCGCTGCTCGGTCTCGACGACTTCGACGTCCTCGACGGTCAGCAGTTGGCCGTCGCTGCTGGCGGCGTGGCGCAATACGGCGTTGCGGACGGTGCGGGGGACGTCCCACGGCTCGGAGGCGCCGAACTCCCAAGGTCGGGTGGCCCCGGTGGGTTCACCGGCAGCCCCGGCCCGGCGTTGCTCGCGTTCACCGCGCCGGCTGCGCAATGCGTCGGCCACATCGGCCAGTGCTTGCGAACCGAGCCGGCGCATCGCCTTGGGTGACAGCCGAAGCGACCCGTCCGGGGCCCGTTCGAAGAAACCGTGGCGCTGCAGCTCACGTTCCAGCTCGGCCAGCCGCCGGGCGTCGACCCGGGACTGGTCACCCAGTTGGCGGGCCAACGCG
>JAICHZ010000185.1 GCA_025924655.1 Pseudonocardiaceae bacterium
CACCTGCAGCGGCTCGGCGTGACCTGTGTCTGGCTGATGCCGTACTACCCGTCGCCGGACCGCGACGATGGCTACGACATCACCAATTTCTACGGCGTCGACGACCGGCTGGGCAGCCACGGTGAGTTCGTCGAATTCGTGCGCACCGCGCGCGACCGCGGCATGCGGGTGATCGCCGACCTGGTGGTGAACCACACGTCCGACCAGCACCCGTGGTTCCAAAGCGCCCGCAGCAGCCCGGACTCGCCATATCGCGACTGGTACGTGTGGGCAGATGAGCCGCCTGCAGACGGCCCGCAGGGCATCGTGTTCCCGGACCAGGAGACCAGCCTCTGGACCTACGACAAGGTCGCCGGCCAGTACTACCTGCACCGGTTCTACAAGTACCAACCCGACCTCAACGTGGCTAACCCACAGGTGCGCGATGAGATTGCGCGGACGATCGGCTTCTGGCTGCAGTTGGGCCTGTCCGGGTTCCGGGTCGACGCTGTCCCGTTCCTGCTGGAGACCACCGGGCAAGACGACGCCGGGATGCTCCCGAACCCGCATGACTACCTCGCCGACCTGCGGGCGTTCCTTGGCCGGCGCTGCGGTGAGGGCGTGCTGCTCGGCGAGGTCAACCTGCCCTACCCGGAGACGATGACCTTTTTCGGTAGCAACCGCGACGAGCTGACGATGTGTTTTGACTTCATCGGGATGCAGCGGATGTATCTGTCGCTGGCTCGGGGCAATGCCGAACCGCTAGCCGAGGTGCTGCGCGAGCGCCCGGAGCCGCCGAAGGACGCGCACTGGGCGACGTTCGTCCGTAACCACGACGAGCTGACACTGGACAAGCTCACCGGCACGCAGCGCCGGGAGGTGTTCGAGGCGTTCGGGCCGGATCCGGAGATGCAGCTCTACGGCCGCGGCCTGCGCCGGCGGCTACCGACGATGCTCGGCGGCGACCAAGACCGCATTCGGATGGTTTACAGCTTGCTGTTCTCGCTGCCCGGCACGCCCGTGCTGTTCTACGGTGAGGAGATCGGCATGGGTGAAGACCTCCGGGCGGAAGGCCGGCTGGCGGTGCGCACGCCGATGCAATGGTCGCCGGAGCCGCGCGGCGGATTCTCCACCGCTGAGGAATCCGAGCTGCCCGGTCCAATCCCGGAGGGCGAGTACGGGCCTGAGCGCGTGAACGTCGCCGCCCAGGAGCGCGACCCGAAGTCGCTGCTGTCCTGGATGCGGTCGCTGATCGAGTCGTACCGGGCCTGCCCCGAGCTGGCCTGGGGACATTACGAGGTGCTCGACGCCGGCGACACCGCCGTGCTCGCGCACCGCTGCGACACCGAGGGCGGCACCGTCGTTGCGGTGCACAACTTCGGTGCGGACCCAACGAACGCGACGCTGAAGCTGACCGGGCTGGATGACTCCTGCCTGCTGGAGGACGTGCTGACCAACAGATCCGAACGCGTAGCCAAGGACGGTTCGGTGACCCTCGAGCTCAAGCGGTACGGCTGCCGCTGGCTACGAGTCGAGCACGATCACCGGAGAACGTCGACGAAGTAGAACGGTGCTGACCCGGGTCACGCTAGGGCCAACACGACAAACCCAACATAATGCTCGCGGCGGGTAAGGTTCTGGTTGTGGGGGGCACCGAGGCCGCAAAAACCCGGAGGCGGGGAGATCGCCGTTCGCCGTTTGACCGGTTCGTCGAGTCGGCCTACCTCCGGGTCAGCCAGGCTCCGTCCTTCTTCCTATGTATCGGCATCGTCGCGGTCTGGCTGGTCAGCTTGCCCCTGTGGGCAGACCTCAAGGAATGGCAGACGGCCATTCATACTGTCGCGAGCGTCCTTACGCTGCTGCTGGTGGTGCTGCTCGAGAACGCCAGTCGCCGCGCGGAAGAGACCTCGCAGGAAAAGCTCAACGTCATCGCCACAGCGCTGGCCGAACTGATGGCTTCAGAAGCGCCTAACGACTGCAACGTCCAGGACGCCGCGAAGCGCCTCCGCGAAGCCGTCGGCCTCGAAGACCGGCATTGACACGACGGCACTGTTGCATCAGCAGAAAGTGGTTACGGTCCACCGCGGCTTGTGTCTGGCCTCAGAACCCGCTCGACCCGTTGATCTTGCTGTTCGCGTCGTCGGACGGCGATGTGCCAGCGTTGTCGTCAAGGAATCCGCCTGACTGGCGTTGCCAGAGCCGGGCGTAGGTGCCCTGCACCTGAAGCAACTCTGCGTGGGTGCCCTGCTCGATGATCCGGCCGTGGTCGAGGACGACGAGTTGGTTCATCCGCGCCACAGTGCTCAGCCGATGAGCCACCACGAGCGCGGTCCGGCCATCCATGAGCCGACGTCGCTCCCCCGGCTGCCGACCGAGCAAGCCCTGGCCACGGTCGCCTTGCCTCTACACCTGAACTGGTCCGCGCCTGGCCGACAGTTCTCCATGCGTGACCGCTCCCAGCGAGCCCGTGTGTATGAGATCGTGCTCGGCGAAGGTGGTCCCGAGGATGTACTCACCTACATCGATGGCGTCCTGCTGGTCGACCTGTGGGATGAACTCGTCCTGCCACGGAATATCCGGGCTGCTTGGGCGCCGGTGGTTGAGAGCGCCATGCAGGTGGCCGCCTAGTGGACGAGCCGAACGATCGGGCAGCGGCCACTGCCCCCGAGGGTTAGACCCTCTTCCAGATCCAGGTGGCGCAACTGTTCTTCAGCCTACCCGCCAGCAAGGGATTCCTGCTCGCGGGAGGAGCGGCCCTTGTTGCTCAGCACCTCACGACCCGAACCACCCAAGACTTGGACTTCTTCACCGGACCAGGACGAGGAGAGGTGCTAACCGCACGCGATGCGTTCGAGGTCGCTGCCCTTGCCCAAGGGTGGGCGGCTTCGACCGGATCATCTTTGCCGACATGCTGGACACGCTGTCGCACTTCACCGACGCCGAGATCCCCGTGAGCCCTGACGAGGTCACCGTCCTGCGCGAATTCTTTACCCAATGGGCAACAGAACTTCGTTCCTGATTGACCTGCGACGAGGATCGTAGTGGTAATGACGGCATTGATCCACTATTTTTCGCTGCAGCTAATTCGGTCAGAACGTCGGTCACGAGTTTGTTCAGGCGAGGGGCATCCGCAGGTCCGCCGTAGCTCCACAGTCCGTAATCACCTTCCTCGACCAGAAGCAGACCGCCGGATCGCAGGGCGGCGACCATCCGAGCGAGCGCCGCGGTCGGGTCTGGTAAGTGCATGAGCACGGCGGCAGTGGACCGGATCATAAGGTTCTGTCTCGAGGTCGTCGTGTCGGATATCGAGGCGGCGGACATCCACGCCGGCCGGCATGTCGGTCAGGGAGGCGGGGATCAATATCGGCGGCTATCACCGAACCCCCTCGGGCCGACTCGCTCGGCGAGCCGCCGTGCGATAGTCCCATGGCCCGCTCCTATTTCAATGAGCATCCTCCATGGCGGCTCGGCTGTGCAGGACGACCGGCCTCCAACCTCGCGGGGGCGGCGCTCGCGAGCCGCCGCCCGGTCACTCCCCCTCGGCCGGCCCAGGTCCACCGCGAGCGGCCCGATGGGCTGTTGGGCGTCCTAACCTGTCACCTCTCCCAGCTGGTTGGCCGCAACGACTGCGGGCGATCGTATGGTGTTGTGGTCGTCCGTTTGCCGCTTATCGCTGAGTTAGCACCGCTTAGCGACGCTGACCCCGGTGGCGTGGTGCTTCTTCGTGAGTTGCCGCTATATCGTGCGCAGATGAACAGCGCCTTCCCGGCAGATATCGTGGATCTACGGGTGGCCGAGCATGGTTCCGATGTACGCGTCGTCACCGTGACCGGTGAGCTAGACATGGTCACCGCGCCGGAACTGGCCGCCTGCCTGATCGCGCAACTGGCCGTTGTCCAGGTCGTGGTGGTCAACCTTGATGGTGTGCGGTTCCTGGCATCGGCTGGACTGACCGTACTGTTCGAGATGAACGAGCTTGCCAAGCAGAAGGGTCGCGACCTGCGGTTGGTGTGCAACTCCTGCACCGCCAATCGGGCGCTGGAGGCCACCGGACTGCGCACGCACCTGCCCTTCGTCGACAGCATGGCGGACGCCCTGACCAGCGGGCGCGGCCCTCTTGCGGCGCGTGCGAACGGCCATAGCGGGTTAGCCTGACGCTAAGCAGCGCGGCGTCCGTCGGAGGGCGGGGTCAGATGTAGCCGCACGATCGTGCCCGCTGGGCCGCTGTGCAGTTCGATGAGATCGCTGAAGTGCCGGGCTATCCACAGCCCGCGTCCCCGGGCAGCGACGCGGCCGGGAGGCAGGTGCCCCGCCAAGGGGTCGCGCAACCCTGTACCGGTATCGCTGACCTCGCACATCATCGTGTGCGAATCTACCCAGATCTGCAGCACGCCCGATCCACCGCCATGCTGGATGGCGTTGGTCGCGACTTCGTCGACCGCCTGCACAAACTGGTCGACGTGCTGCCTAGCCGCTCCCGTCTGGGTGGCATGGGATGTCACGAACGCGCGCAAGGCGGCCAGCTGATCCAGGTGCCGGAACCTCAGCCACAGGGTTGGGGGCGGTAGCTCAGGCAACGCTGAGCTGTTGCATTCGGCATTGAATACCGCCGGGTTGGCGTAGCCTGGGCTGGGCCGCGAGGCGCCGTTGGCAACCAGCTCGGGGTGGGTCCGGGCCACGCTGTCCAGCACATCGGGATCAACAGCGCAGGTATCGTAGGCGCAGACGAGCGCGGCATTAGCCGACGCAAGAGCGGCGTTGACAATCGACTCATGCCGAGCCCACTCTTTGCGCTCCTGCGCGGTGCAGACCGTCCACCACGGCTCCCGGATGACCCGCAGCCGCTGGCCGTCCGTGCCCACCTGCCGCACAGCATCGTGCAGGGCCGCCAGCGCCCGCACCGGATGCCGGCCCCTCTGGCTGCTATCGCTGAAGGCCACCCGCTGGACATCCACACCGAGCGCCGCTCGCAGCCAACCAGCATTACGGTCTGTGGTCGCGATCCGGATCGGGTCACCGTGCTCCAAGCCATCCCGGATGAACGGAACAGTGCCCGCCAGGAACTCCTCTTGTGACCCGTACAGCAGCCCCCGGTGAGTCAACAACGTGCCACCTCGGCCAGCGTCGCCAGCACCTAACACACCGCCCTTGCCCATCGCGGCCCCCTTGCTACCCGATGTTCCCGGACTGTCGACCTCCTCACCACCCCCGACAACGAAGACGAAGCATTCGGGTTTCGGCTCGAGGTGATTCCCAGGTGGCTCGCGCGAGGGTAGTGGGTCACAAGGTGGCGCGGTCACCGCCCCGCCCTCGGCGCTGCGGCTGCCCTCCTCTCCGCCTTGCTTCACCGGTGCCCATCACATCATCGCCCGGGCCCCTACCTCACAGCGTCCGAGCCAGTCGATCGGTCAACAGGCGTATGAAACGTGCCGGATCGCTGAGTTCACCACCCTCTGCGAGCAGCGCCATCCCGTACAGAAGCTCGGCCGTTTCCGCCAGCCCGGCGTCGTCTTTGCGCTCACCGTAAGTTTTCTGCAGTCCAATTACCAGTGGGTGCTTGGGATTGAGCTCGAGGATGCGCTTGATGCGTGGCACATCCTGTCCCATGGCGCGATACATTTTTTCCAGGGTCGGCGTGACGTCGTAGGTATCTCCGACGATACAGGCCGGCGAAGTCGTCAGGCGCGACGACAGCCGTACTTCTTTGACGTCCTCTTGCAACGTAGTCGTCATCCAGGCCAGCAGGCCGGCGAAGTCTTTCTTCTGCTGGTCGCGTTCGGCTTCGGCCGTTTGTTTCTCTTCCTCGGTGTCGAGATCGACCTGTCCCTTGGCGATCGACTGGAAGCGCTTGCCGTCGAACTCGCGGACCGACTCGACCCACATCTCGTCGACCGGATCGGTCAGCAGCAGCACCTCAAAGCCTTTGGCTCGGAGGGCTTCCATATGTGGGGAGATCTCGATCGTCGATCGCGACTCCCCCGTCATGTAGAAGATCTCCTGTTGTCCGTCTTTCATGCGGTCGCAGTATTGACGCAAGGTGGTCAACTGTTCTGCGTGGTCCGTCGACGCGAATGATGCGATGTCGAGGAGCGTATCGCGGTTTTCGAAGTCGTTGATGAGCCCTTCTTTGACGACGCGGCCGAACTCCGTCCAGAACGTCTTGTAACGGTCGACGTTGTCGGTCATCATGTCCTTCACCGTGGACAGCACCTTCTTGACCAGGCGTCGGCGCATCAGCTGGATCTGACGATCCTGCTGGAGGGTCTCTCGCGATACACTCAGCGACAGATCCTGGGCGTCCACCACACCTTTGATGAAGCGCAGGTACTCTGGCATGAGCGCTTCACAATCGTCCATAATGAAGACGCGTTTCACATACAACTGGACGCCGCGCTTGCGATCCCGCATGAACAGGTCCAGCGGCGCGTGGGATGGGATGAACAGCAGCGCCTGGTATTCGAACGTCCCTTCCGCTTTCATGCGGATGACCTCGAGCGGATCGTTCCAGTCGTGGCTTACGTGCTTGTAAAAATCTTTGTACTCATGTTCTTCGACTTCATTCTTGGAACGCGCCCACAGCGCCTTCATCGAGTTGATCGTCTCGATTTCGCGGGTGCCCTGACCATCCTTGTCCGTGCGCTCGACTTCCAACTTGATCGGCCACGCGATGAAGTCGGAGTACCGCTTGACGATCTCCTTGATCTTCCAGGTGTCCGTGTAGTCGAAGAGTTGGTCGTCCTTGTCCTCCGGTTTGAGGTATAAGGTCACCGCAGTGCCTTGCGGCGCGTCGTCGACTGACTCGATGGTGTAGGTTCCAGCACCGTTGGACTCCCACCTGGTGGCCCGGTCCTCTCCGGCGCGCCGCGTCAGCAGCGTGACCTTGTCGGCCACCATGAAGCTGGAATAGAAGCCAACACCGAACTGCCCGATGAGATCGTGCGCGGCTGCCGGATCGTTCGACTCCTTCATCTTCTGCGCAAAATCGACCGTACCGGATTTCGCGATGGTGCCGATGAGTCTCACCACATCGTCGCGGGACATGCCGATTCCGTTGTCGCGCACAGTGAGGGTGCGCTGCTCTTTGTCGACCTCAATATCGATGTGCAGATCGGAGGTGTCAACCTGCAGGTCCTTGTCCCGGAACGCTTCCAAACGCAATTTGTCCAGCGCATCGGAGGCGTTGGAGATGAGCTCGCGCAGGAAGGTGTCCTTGTTCGAGTAGATTGAATGAACCATCAATTGCAAGAGCTGGCGCGCTTCGGCCTCGAACTCGAGTGTTTCGACCTGCGTGTCCACCGGATTCCTTTCTGGAAGAAGTGTTCCAGCGAATAATACGTGCCGTGCCGTCGAGGTTCAACGCCGCGTG
>JAICHZ010000186.1 GCA_025924655.1 Pseudonocardiaceae bacterium
CACGAAGCGTTATGATGCGTGACGTGCTCGGTCTGCAGACGGTTCGCGCGAGGATGGTGGGCCAGTGAAGATCCACGACCGGAAGCAGTGGGAGCGGGAGCTCAATGACCACATGCGCCGTCACGCCGCCGACCTACGCAAGCCGCCGCAGGCGCCACCCGAGCCCGGTGTCTGGGTCACCGCGCGCAAAATCTATCTCTGGACGATCCTGGTGATGATCATCACTAGCGCAGGTTGGGCGATCGGCCTGTACTTATTCTGACCGTCAGGTGTCCTCGATCAATGCCGCGGTCAGGGAAGTTCCACGCCACCAAGGGCAGCGAGCGGGTCGGCTAGTCGTTTACCATCGCCGACCACCACCCCGGTGAACCGGGTCGGCGCGAAGAACTCAGCGGCGGCCTCAGCGACCTGCCCGGTCGTGACCGTCCGCAACCGACTGGTATGGCTCAGTAACCAGTCGAGGTCCAGGCCGAGGGTCGCCAACGTGGTCAGGTGACCGGCCAACCCACGTTGCGAAGCGGTGGCGATGGTCAGCGACCCGATCGCGTACTCTCGCGCGCTGTCCACCTCCGAATCGTCGGGTGGAACGACGACCAGCCGACCCAATTCATAGCGGGTCTCCAGCAATGCCGCGGCAGTGACCTCGCTAGCGGTGTCCGCCTCGGCGATCAGTGTGGCCCCATGCTGGGTGAACTCGAAGCCACAGTGCGCGGCGTAGGTGTAGCCCTTGGCTTCCCTGACGTTCTCCACCCAGCGCGACGAGAAATACCCGCCGAATACCAGATTCGCCACCTGCAGCGCCGGATAGCGTTCGTGAGTGCGTGATACGGCCTGTGCGGACAGCCGCAGCTGGGACTGAACCGCACCCTCGCGATGGACCAGTTGCAGGTCGCCACCGGTCAGCTCGGGCAATGCAGCCAATGCCGTCGCAGGGTGATCGGAGCGCCAGTCCGCCAGGACCGTGGCCACCGTTTCGACCGCGCTGGCTGGGACGATGTCGCCGACCAGGACCAGGACAGCACCGCCGGGCACCACCGCGCGACGGTGCAGCGCGCGCACCGCGGCCGGCGTCACGCCGGCCACGTCATCGACTTCCGGCCATTCCCGGGCGAACGGATGGTTGCCATAGCGGCGGCGCTGCAACGCCTCACGCGCGATCACGTGCGGCTGCGAACGGTTCATCGTGAGCCGCTCCACCAGCCGGTCCTTCTCCCGGGCCACTTCGGCGGTGGCGTACGAGGCCGAAGTGAGCGCGTTGCCGAGCACGTCGAGCACCACGTCCAGCCCGCTGGCCAGCGCCGACCCTGACACCGACAGGTGCTCGGGATCCACCCCGGCGGACAGATCACCGCCGACTTCGGCCAGCGCCTTGTCGATGTCGAAACGATTGCGCCGCGGCGTACCACGAAGCAGTGTCATCGCCAGCACTTCGGCGCGAGCTGGATGGGTGCGCTGCGTGCCGCCGAACGGGATCTCCAGGTGCAGCTCGACCATCGGCACCGCCGGACGTCGCACCGCGATCACCCGCAACCCGCTGTCGAGCACGGTGTCCACAGCAGACGGTGCGCTGGGCGTGCGCGGCGCACCCAGCGGCGGTAGCGGGCGGGGGCCCAGCTCGGTCGTGCTGATCTGCTCGGCGCTGCGGTGCTGCATCACGCCTCCTGTCCTGCTGATGACGGGGCGGGCTGGACGACCAACACCGCGCGGGAGTCCGGTCGTAGCGCCGCAGCGGCGCTCGCAATCTGCTCAGCGCCCATGGTCGCCACGATCACCGGCAGCTCCGCGACCAGCTCCGCACGCCCGTGCAGCAGCTCGAAGGCACCGATGGCCATCGTCCGCGACACCAGGCGGTCGTGTTCCCGGAACAGCGTCGCGGCCCACCGGGCGGTGATCCGAGTTAACTCGTCTGGGTCCGGTCCGTCCGCGGCGAGCCGGGCGATCTCCTCGTCGGTTGCTTCGATCACCCGGTTGACGTCGACGCTGGACGGATGGACAGCGGTGATGGTGAAGGTGTCCGGGTCGCGGGCGTCGAGGGGCGCACCGAACAGACCGCAGCGGGCGCCGATGTCGGTTGCTAACGCGTCGGTGTGCACGAGGCGTTGCTCCAGGCGGGAGGAATCGCCATCGGACAGCACCGCGGCGAGCACCTCGTAGGCGAGATAGCCGTCGAAACCGGCGGTGGGATCGGGTAGCCGGTAGCCGATGGCCAACGCGGGGAGCGGGGCCAGCGGATCGGGAACGTCTTGCCGCCGTTCTCGGTCCGGTGGTGGCTCGGCGAACGACGGCCGCACCGGAACCGGCCGGCTGGGAACGTCGTCGAAATGTCGGTGCACCAGCTCGACAGCGGCATCGACCTGAAAGTCCCCGCATATCGTGATTACCGCATTGCCCGGCGCATAGTAGGCATCGAAAAACGCCGCGCAGTCGTCGACGGTGGCCGCCTCCAGTTCGGAGAAGTCACCGTATCCATTGTGCGCGTTGGGAAAGGTGTCATAGAGCACCGGCGGCAGTGTGATCCACGGGAACCCGCCATAGGGTCGGTTCAGTACGTTGAGCCGGATCTCCTCTTTGACCACGTCGACCTGGTTGCGCAGGTTTTCCGCGGTGATTCGGGGTGCCCGCATCCGGTCCGCCTCCATGAACAGCGCACGTTCCAGCGCTGCCGAGGGCAGTACTTCGAAGTAGTTGGTGTAGTCGGGGTGCGTGGATCCGTTGAAGGACCCACCCGAGGACTGCACGTGGCGGAAATGCGCGAGCTTCTCCAGACTTTCGCTGCCCTGGAACATCAGGTGTTCGAAGAGGTGCGCGAAGCCAGTGCGACCCTCCGGCTCGGAGCGGAAGCCGACGTCATAATGCACGCCGACGGCCACCACCGGAGCGGATTGGTCCGGGCTCAGCACCACCCGCAACCCGTTGGACAAGGTCTCGCGGTGCAGCTCCACCGTGGGTGACGCAATGCGGGTCATGAGACCACCCTACGGCGGTCGGCGTTGAGCTCTCGGCGCAGCCGCCACGCCAGCAGCGCACCGGCAATCCCGGCGACCACGACACCGCCAGCGCCCAGCCGCTGCCCGTTCGACGACGTGGTCGGCACCCCGGTCCCTGCGAGGCGGGCTACCAGCTGGCCCGAGGGCAGCGGATCGGGCACTTCGACGGCGAGCACCTCACCCAGCCGGTGACCGCAGCCGTCCAGCCGACTCGTTACCTCACGACCGTCGAGCAACTCAACGCGCACCAGGTCCTGCGCGTCGGAAGGACCGCACAGCACCGACTGCACCACGGTGCCCTGACCGGCGCGGAAAACACCGGCGGCGGATGGCCACATCAGCCACCCCATACCCATCGATCCCAGCCCCAGCACCAGGACCAGGACCACCACACCCGCGCCCGCCATATCCCTCGCACTCACCCGGCGCATCGTAGACCGCGCCATTCTCCAACCGAATCGCTGTCGCGCCGGACCGCCATAGCGTCATCCGGCTGGAGAATGGTGCAGCGCCGGTCAGACGCGGCTTAGGCCGGCTTGGAGCGCTCCGGTTTCTAGCGCTTGTAGGCCGAAAGCCTCGACCGGGCCTAGGGCTCCAGGTGCGGATACGCCGTGCTCGGCGGCTCGCTGCGCGCCCCAGGCAAGCAGGTTCGCGGTGAGCTGGTAAGGATCGCCAGACCGCAAGCGCACCTGCGCCAATGCGCTGCCAGCTGCGTCGTAGGCGGTGGCCACGACGTGCGAAGTAACCCTCGCCAGGGCCAATGGATCAGGCTCCTCGGCGATCCAGTGCATCGCGAACTGCCCGATTCTGCCGACCGCCGAGCGCGCCCCGGGCAACGCCAGCAGTGCCGGGATGACTCGGGAGGACAGCTGCAGCGCGCGCGCCGCAGGTCCGGACGAGCCGAGGTAGACGTCGACCTCGCGAAGCCCTGCCCGACCAGCGAGCCGGGGAAGCGAGTAATGCTCGGTGGAACCGATGCTCACCGCCGGGCAGTCCCGGCCGCTTACCGAAAAGGTTCGCATTCGCGACCCGGTGGGTTCTGGCTGGATTCCGGCCCGCCAGGTAAAGCTCTGCTCGGTGGCCAGCTCAACTATTGACGCGAACGTGCCGCGACTGATGACCTGAGCCCGGCTGGCTCCATCGATCAGATAACCGATCTCAACCCGGTGCACCGCGCTACCCGAGCTTCCCAGCACGAGGGCGCCGGCGAGGTTGCCGGGCACG
This sequence comes from Pseudonocardiaceae bacterium, assembly GCA_025924655.1. Taxonomy (GTDB): domain Bacteria; phylum Actinomycetota; class Actinomycetes; order Mycobacteriales; family Pseudonocardiaceae. Next base: position 4,212 of record JAICHZ010000186.1, read on the forward strand.
TAGTCGTGACCGAAGGCGGTGATCAAGCTGGCCCCGGTCTGCTGAGCCCGTGGGCCGAACTCCTCGAACACCCGGCGGATGAACGGGGGCTCGCCAGTTGAGTCGAGGTAGATCGCCCCCGCGTCAACCGCGGCGCTCAGCGCTGCACCGCCGAGCCGGATGAACGGACCGACGGTGCTGACCAGCACGTCACCCTTGCCGATCAGCGCTCGCACCGACGCGGGGTCACCGATGTCAGCAGTCACTACCGCCGGCTTGCCGAACCCCAGCGTGGCGAGCTGCTGCGCGAGCGACGTGAGCCGGTCCGCACTTCGCCCGGCAAGCACCGGCCGCAGACCCCGCCGAACCATCGCCTCGGCGGTCCGACGGCCGGTGTACCCAGTCGCGCCGAACAACACGACCACAAGCCACCCCTTTTGTGGCCTCAGTCTGTCCGCAACGCTCGGGCTAGCTCGGCGCGGCTGCTGATTCCCAGTTTGGCGTAGGCGTTGGCCAGGTGTGCCTCCACGGTCCGTACTGAGAGCACCAGTCGCTCCGCGATGGCCTGATTCTTCATGCCCTGCACCACCAGACTGGCGACCTCGCCCTCCCGGCTGGTCAGCGGTCGCGGTGCGAGCTGCTCCAGGGCAGGGGTGCGGATCTCCTCGCAGGCTCGAGCCAGGCTGGCAGCTCGAGCTGTGGATGCGGCCGCTCGACGCCGGTCACCGGCGCGCAGGTGCGCCGCCGCAGCGTGCGCAGCCGCGTCGGTGGCCAGCAGCCGGGCTCCCATCACTTCGAACTCCGCCGCCACCTCATCCAGCGGTCCACCGGCGTTGGCGGCCGCCGCCTGCGCGTGCGCGCTGTAGGCGGCTACCAGCGGACCGTCCACCTGGCCGGCCAGCTGCCGCAACCGTGCCACCACCTGGCCGGCCCGGCCCAGCCGCACCACGGTGTGCAGGGCTTGGGCCTCCACGGCCCGCTCGCCCATGCCGGCAGCCACCGACGCTGCTCGCATCGCTCGATCCGTCGCCTGGCAGATCCGGTCCTCAGCAGCCGCTTGCCAGGCCTCCGCCAACAGCCACTCCGGCTCGAACACCGCGCAGTGGTGCCCAACTCCGCCGCCCTCCAACAGCTGCCGCGCGGCCGCGGCGTCGCCGAGCTGAGCGTGGGTCTGTGCAAGCAGCGCGATACACAGTTGTCCAAAACCGCCCGGATCAAGCTGGCTCAGGCCGGCCACTGCTTCCGACAACCATCGGATGGCGGTGCGCGGACGTCCGGCGGCCAGCGCTGACCACCCGACATGGGCGGCCGCCAACGCATCCCCGGCCCACTGCGGCTGAGTCATGCACCATTCGTGCAACTCCGTCGCCCGAGCCACGGCGTCATGCACGCGGCCAGCGAGCAACAAAGCCGACAGCTCTCCATGAGCCAGCAGTTGCCGACACAACGCCATCTCCGGCTCGACGGTGCACCGCGAAAGCGCCGCCCAGCCACCCTCCACCGCCGAGAGCGCCTCGGTGATGCGACCGCGGGCCGCCAACCCCGCCGCAGTCGCGCTCGACGCCCACATCGTCACCTCCGCGCTGACCCCTTCTGACGCCAGGATCTCCGCACCGGATTCCGCAGCCTGCTGGGGACGTCCCGCGAAATACGCCAGCACACCATGCACCGCGCTGGTGTGGCGGCACATGTCATTATCAGGCGCGTCGGCAGCTGCCTTGTGCAGCATGGCTTCGGCCTTCGCCACCTGGCCAAGGCCGAAAAACAGATTCAGAGCCCGCACCACAGCCAGATGTGATCGGTCCTCCGCCGAGCTGGCGAATGGTGCTGCCGTCGCGGCCACCTGCTCGGCACGCTCGGGCTGGCCCTGCCAGCGCACCGCTTCGAGCAATGCCAGATGCGCCCGCACACCGTCGCGGCCGTCGCTGCCATCAATCGCCGCCTGCGCCATCCGAGCAGCATTCTCATGATCAAGCAGTGCGTTGGCGTGCACCGCGGCATCAGCAAACAGGCTGGCGTGTGCACCGGGTTGGTCGCTGTCCAGCAGCAGCAGGCCGGCCCGCAGCAGATCGTCCTGGCGTTTCCAGGGCAGATGGGTGTTGGCCAGCCGGCGGCGTAGCTGGCAGGCATTGGCCTCCGGCAGCTGGTCGCGAACCACGGTGGCGTAGATCGGGTGGGCCAACCACACCTCGGCCCGCCAGCCACTGTTGACCACCGTCACCAAGCCGCGACGCTCCAGGACTGCGACCACCTCCGGGTTGATCAGACTCGCTACCCGCCCCAGACCCAGCGGTTCGTCGGTGGCCAGTAACTCCAGCGCGGTTCTCTCATCAGCGCCCAGTCCACCGAGCTGGGCCCGGACGATTTCGCGTAGCCGGGGAGTGGGTTCCATCCGCCCTTCCCAGCGCCACACGTCCCCGCGGATCCGCAGAGCACCGGTCTCGCACCCGCCCTCCACCAGCTCCCGCAGGAAAAGGACGTTGCCGCGGGTGGCGCGCCACAACCGCTCAATCGTGCGGCTGTCTACCACCCCGTCGAGCACGCCAGTTACCAGCCGGTCCATCTCCACTCGCGGCAGCTGTGCCAGCTCCAACCGGTCAGCCAGACCGTTCTTCCACAGCGTCACCACTGGATCAGGAGCAGGCTCTCCGGTCCGAACGGTCAACACCACACTCGCGCTGCGCGTCAAGGTCAGCTGATGGAGCAACGTCACCGACAGCTCATCGAGCAGGTGCGCATCATCGATACCGATAACCAATCGGTGGCCGTTGCCCTGCTCAGCGATCGCGGCGCCGGCGCGTTGCAGCAACGTCAGTGGATCAGACACCGTCCCCACTGAAGGCAGCAGATGCGCCACCGCGCCCAGCGGAATCGCGGCCGCCGCACTCGTCCCCGCCGCCCACTGCGTCACCCGGCCACCGCGTTTGGCAACCGCTAACGCTTCTCGAGCGAGTCGCGTCTTGCCGACCCCGGCCGGGCCGGCAATGACCACGCTGCGTGATTCCCCACTAGTTAAACGCTCAGCGATAAACTGCAACTCTAGGTCACGTCCCGTGAGCGTCCACGGATCCGTCCTCATAGCTGCCCCGACCAACGCGCTCGGTACCTCGCGCTGGTCGGAGGCACAGTGGATG
>JAICHZ010000187.1 GCA_025924655.1 Pseudonocardiaceae bacterium
CCCTCAACCATGATCGACGAAGGTGCCAGCCGACCCGACCAACATCATGACGCCACGCCGAGCCCACCGAGAAACAGCGGTGCAACATCATGATCAAACTAAGCTACGTGGCATTGGGTTAAGGGGTCGCACACAGCCTGGCGGCAGGCAAGCTTGGGCGGCGCACCCAGCCCCGGCGCGTGCGGTACAAATCGGGTACACACCGCATCACCCAACGACACCCAACGTCGACCAACATCAACCTATGTCTAGGCATGTCAACAACCCGCTTGGACTACTAAAGCCCTGACCCGCGTTCTCTCAGCGGCGCTACATCAGCAAACGCAGCCCGATCCGCACAAAATATGCCCTCGCCGGGCGGGCAGACCTCCGGGATGGTCGACATAAGCGCCAAGCCCGGTTCGGTGTGGGTGGCTGAGCGTGGCATCCCGCCGACCTCCCCAAGGGCTAACACGCGGCTCCCCGGGGGCAGGCCTGGGAAGCTCGGCCGGCGGTGGGCAGGGATGCTGCCCACCGGGGAGCCGCGTGGTCGGGCGATGCCAGGCCGACGGGATGCCACACGGCTCGCGCCGCCACTTTTACTCTCCGGCATCCCAGTCAGCTAGTGATAATGTGCCGTCCCAATATCGAAAACGCTCAGCAAGAAAAGTGCGTCTTTCTTTTGGAAAGTGAGGGCTCGCCAGTACAGCGTCAGCCTTTTGTGTAACCTCCTGCCACATTCCAATGAGATTGAGATTGATTCGCAGCGTAGCTGGCGCATACACCGCCTTAAACTCCTCGCCACACACTCTGACGCACAAGCAATTCCGCGTCGCTTCGGCCGGCACTAGACGATCATATGTCATCGATATTAGTCCTTGTCGCCTTAATGAGTTTATCTTGCGAGCAGCAGCTTCTGCTTGGATCTCTCGTCTTCGGCCGTAGACTAGGCAAAAAATTAATTCCACGGGACGGGACATTGAAAGCTTGTACATCCGCGCAAACTGCAGCAGATTTGCCGGATTCGCTAAGTGCTCCTTCCAACTGAGCACCTGATTGACAGCCTGAGTGAGCGCTGCGGTTTGCTCCCCCTTCTTGGTAAGCCAGCTTTTGCGTGAGTCCTCTATCTCAATCAGAACCACCCATTGGGTTTGGCTGTCAGTCGGAAGCCACATAAAATCCGGAATTCGTCTTGAGATTCCCGGAAGGGGCGGCTTGCTAAAAAGGCAAGCCCGAATCGGTCCAGCAGGTAACCGCCCCAGCCCTGCCGCGTTGAACGCATCGTGGCCAGGAACCATGCACGGATGCTTCTCAAGGAAATCATGCATCTCGGGTTCACCCACGTTTGGATCAGCAAGAACCCGATCCCACTCCGCGGATACTGTTTGCGCATACTCATCCCACGACGTAGGCGTTGGCCCATCTGCCACCACCTCGTAGTTATCGGATTGCCAATCCGGCATAGTTACTTTCCTCCATACGGCATACACCGGGTCCGGCTCTCGTTATGTGATTCGCTGTTAAACATTCGGTCGAGGCGGCGCTGGCGCCGCCACCTTGCGCATGCGGGACTTGCTCGGAGCGCGCGAGGCGGACAGCAGCAGTGCGAGCTGGTCGGCGCGGTCACTGTCGGGCGAGCACCCAGTACAGGAGATGATCTTGATTCGTGCCCCTCGCGTGCCCGGTTCGTCGGGGATTCACGGGGAACCACGGACACTAACGGTCAGAATCTCACTCACAGTGCACCAGAGCACTTCCCTACTCACAGATCGTTATGGGCCGGACCTTTGCAAGGAGGTGCTCCGATGCGCCTGGCTCTCCTCGGAGCTGAGCTTGCGCAATGACATTGCGGAGTCGCATCGTCGGAGCACCCGCCGAGGCCGAGCTGCTGTCGCGCCCGGCTGGACGCAGATGGCTCGCCGTCTTCGCCGTCTACCGCGAGCCCCGGCTGTTCATCATCTTTGTGATGGGCTTGGCCAGCGGGTTGCCCCTGGCGCTGACCGGAGCGACCCTCGCCATCTGGCTGACGGAACTGGGGCTATCGCTCACCTCGATTGGCCTGTTCGCCATGCTCGGAGTGCCGTACAACCTCAAGTTCGTGTGGTCCCCGCTCATTGACCGTGTGCAGATTCCCGTGCTGACCCGGCGGCTGGGGCGGCGCCGAAGCTGGCTACTCGTCGTCCAACTCGCTTTGGTCAGCGCCATCGTAGCGCTCGGCGTCACGCAGCCCGAGAAGGCGCCGCTCTGGACGGCTCTTGCCGCACTGGTCGTCGCCTTCCTCTCCGCCAGTCAGGACGTCGTCATCGACGCCTACCGGATCGAGACGGCGCGCGAGCACGAGCAGGGTGCTGCCGCCGCCATGACGCAGTACGGCTACCGGCTAGGGATGCTGGCCAGTGGGGCCGGGGCCCTCTTCCTAGCCGCGCTCCTACCGTGGTCGTTGGTTTACGCGGCGATGGCGGGACTTCTCTCGATCGGAGTGCTGACCACAATACTGGCCCCCGAACCGAAGGCCAGCGTAGTGGCGGCACCGAACGCTGACCTCCTCGGCCGTCTCCGGGAGGCGGTCGTCGCACCTTTCGTCGAGTTACTCCAGCGGCAGGGGGTCGCGGTCGCTCTCCTGGTCCTAGCCTTCATCGTGCTCTATTCCCTCGGCGACGCCTTCGCCGCGACCATGGCCAACCCGTTCTACCTCAAGGTTGGCTTCAGCAAAGTCGAGATCGCGACGGTGACCAAAGCCTTCGGCCTGGGTGCCACGCTGACCGGCGTCTTCCTCGGCGGCCTCGCCGTCGGCCGGTACGGCGTGATGAAAGCACTCCTGGTGTGCGGGATCTGCCAAGCGCTCTCGAACCTGATGTTCGCCGCTCAGGCGCTTGTTGGTCATGACGTACGCGTCCTCGTCTTCACGGTCGCGATCGAGAGCCTGACCGGTGGCATGGCCTCGGCTGCCTTCGTCGCATACCTGTCAGTCCTCTGCAACGTGGCCTACACCGCGACGCAGTACGCTTTGTTCACCTCATTCATGGCCGTCGGGCGGACATTCCTCGCCTCGACCAGCGGCTGGGTCGCCGACCACATGGCCTGGGTGCAGTTCTTCATCATCTCGACGCTGCTTACCCTCCCTGGACTCGCGATCCTCGGATGGATGATGCACCGGTTCCCTGCCGACCGCCACGAGCTGAGCTAGACAGATACGGCACGACCCTTGACACCTAATAGCAATGATCACCTCCACCCTTTACCTACCCGAAATAACCGACAACATCCAGTACCAGCACGTACCAATAAGCGGTATCCGACCTGATCCGAAGGAGTGTTCTGTCATGACCAGCACTGTCCGGTAGTGGCTTCTGACAATCGCTAGGCCGCAGGTTCGAGTCCTGCCGGGGGCGCTACCAGCGCAACCTCGGCCACCGATACATCCCGCACCGTCCCACCTTCACCCCGGCGCATGCCCTCCACCGTAGGGGTCGTACGGCTTCGAGATCCACGGTGCTGATGGAGCTCCCGCGTTCGCTTGGGGCCGGTGATCTCGGGGGATCTACAGGAACTGCGCGCGTGGGTCCCATCTGGACGTCGACGGACGACCACACTCTGGATTAGCAACCTTTTTCGTCCAGAGTTACATGATCAATATCTCTATCCCGAGTTTGCTTCCTCCAGGGATGCGTGATATCAAACTTTTCCGCCTATGCAAGCAAGATCAAAACTGACACGGACTCAACAATGGCCGTAACGCCAGCTGCCATGTTCCTTAACCCATGGCTGGATCTCCTCGTCGATGACCGGGTGACTGAACCGATAGGTCCCAGTCGCGTGGTCACCATCGACTACCGGAATCACCGAGATAAGTTGCGCTTAACCGTACAGGACAGCCGCACCTGCGGAAGCGAGCTTTATCTTCTCCAAGCTGATCACCTTGCTGCACCGAGCAGGGAGTTTGTCGTGCGCTTTCTGCCCGTTCCCGCTCAAGTAGGCCGACGAGTAAGAACGCACCGCGTCTTCCACGGCCGCCGCGGGCGTCGCAGTGGGCCCGGCGCTGCACTCGGTGAGCAGGGCAACGCCGAGGACGCAGCCCACGACCCGTGATAACTGGCCCATCTGGTTTCTCCTTGGCCGATCGGTGCCGTGACGGACACGTCGTCGCCGCCGACATCGATACTCGGTTTCTTGATCGTGCGCGGCCCCATAACCTGGAGGTCCGGCAGTTCGATGTGGGCCGCGACGGGTTCCCTGGGAGTTCCTTCGATCTCATTCAGGCCCGGTCCCTGCTGTGTCATGTTCCGGCCCGGGACACAGTCTTGGCCCAGGCCGTAAAGTGGTTGGCCCCGGGGGTTGGCTGGCGTCATGGTCAAGGGCGGGGACATCACCCAGGTCGAGCTCGACGAGATGGTCGCCCTGTTCGACGACCCTACGTTTGTCGATGTCCGTTCGGTGTTCATCTCCGTGTGGGGACAGAAACCTGTCGCTTGACGATGAGGATGGGATCGCTGTGTCGAGACAATTGCGATATCGATATCGGCTCTCCTAACCAGGCAGGAGCAGGGTCGAGCTCGGCGCATACACCGTGCGTCCCCACTCCATCAGACACACCCGAAGTCTGAAACTTCGCGCATCGGTTGACCGCGCCGCCGAGGCGAGCATCCGGTTGGGTGGTGTCAAAGAGCACTGTCCTGGGTATCTCCGCGTCATGAGCGAGATGGGTGAGTCCGGCTACCGCGAACCGTCCGCCGCGGAGCTGGTCACTCGGCTCTCCGAGCAGATCTCGCGGTTAATCCGGGATGAGCTGCAGCTGGCCCTGACGGAGCTGAAGCGCAAGGCCAAGCGAGCCGGGATCGGCGGCGGATTGATCGGTGCTGCGGCGACGGTTGCGCTGCTGGGGGTCGGTGCACTGATGGTCGCAGCGATCGTCGCGCTGGCCCGGTTGGTGCCGTTATGGGCGGCCGCACTGATCGTCGGCGGCGCCGCGCTGCTGCTCGCCGGCCTGCTGGCGTTGCTTGGCATCGAGCAGCTCAAGTCTGCGATACCGCCTATTCCAGAGCAGGCGATCGCAAGTATCAAGAACAGCGTGCCTGGCTAGCCTCGAGCCCGACGGCCAGGGCGAGCCGACGAGTCAAATTACGTCGGCGTCTTCGATTCCCACGGACATGCACCATCTGCTTCGTGGCCAGCCGTCGAGGTGGCCTCGGCCGGGCAGCCAAGGTAGCTGCCCGGCACGATGGACGCGTGAAGGTACTGCTGATGGCCGACACGCACGTCCCGCAGCGGGCCCGGGACCTGCCCGAGCAGCTGTGGCGGGCCGTCGATGAGGCGGACGTCGTGGTGCACGCCGGCGACTGGGTGTGTGTCGAGTTACTCGATGCGTTGCTGGCTCGATCACACCGGTTGATCGGAGTGGTCGGTAACAACGACGGGCCGGAATTATGCGCACGACTGCCGCTGGTGGCATCGGTCGAACTGATTGGGGTACGGCTGGTGGTCGTTCATGAGACTGGTTCGGCGCGCGGCCGGGAGCAGCGCTGCGCCGCCCGTTTTCCCGACGCCGACGTATTGGTCTTCGGGCATAGTCACATCCCGTGGGACACGGTAGCTCCCACCGGCCTGCGACTGCTGAACCCTGGTTCCCCGACCGATCGGCGCCGCCAGCCGACGTGCAGCTGGATGACCGCAGAGATCATCGGCGGTGAACTCGGACGGGTGCAGTTGCACCGACCGTCAGTGGTCACTCGGTGAGGTCGGCCAGCAGCAGACCACTGCGGGGCTTCGGGGTGAAATAAGTGCTCTTGCGTGGCATCCGTCGGCCTTGCTGGTGTACCGCTAAGACGTCAGCGAACGGCACGGGGGCCAGCTGCAACACGGCGTCGACCTGCGGGCCCGCGGGATGCCCTGCTGGCAGAGCCCGCATGTGGGGTCCTGCCGGGTCGATGCTCAGCGCGTCGGCGATGAGTAACCGCTCGGCCAGCCCATGGTCGATCCTCGGAAGCGGTTCGCCTGGTTCGGGTCCGGGCAATGTGACGAGCAGATCGGCGCCGGCTGCGCGGGCCACCACCCTGCCGGGGCAGCCCGGTGGGTCGAGCTGCGTGCCTTGCCACACCGCCAACCCAGCCCGCAGCCAGGCGTCAGCCAGATCAGCAGAGGTCAGCCCAGTACTGACCAGCGCTCGGTGGATCGCACCGATCCGCAGCGCCGGGCCGCCGGTGACCAACGCGAGCAGGCTGGACCGATCGCTGGCGGCCGCGGCGGCCACCCGATGATTCCCATCAGCAACCAGCAGCGGACCGCCGGCCACGGTGGCGAGCACCGCATCCTGACCAGCTCCGGGGCCCAACAGCCACAACCTGTGCGTCCGACCGCCGGAATCGATGGTCGACACCACCGGCGCTCCCAGGCCGTCGATGCTGTCCAGCACGACGGCGGTCAACTGCTCACCATTGACGACGGGTACGAGCATCGCCGCGCTAGTGGCGCAGCCGAGCCCGGCGAGTACCGCGGCGCGTTCGATCACTACCTGCGGGTATACCTCCTCGCTGTGTCGTACCCAGGACCTCCCGTGCACGTCCACCGCGGCCGAATCGACCAGGCATAACAGGCCGACCGCCACTCCGTCCGGGCCGTCCACCCGATAGGGCGCCACCACGTCGGCCACCTGGCGATACGCGCTCGCCCGCAGCCGGTCCAGGGTTCGACGGGCGGCTGGCAACGCATCGGCCAACGACAGTCCCTGCGCCAACGCCTGGGGCGTGCGATGCGGGTGCTGAACGGCCAGCAATGTGTCACGACCGCCGTGCGGCCCGGCCAGTGCGGCCGCCACTTCGCTGGCGTCGGCGAACTCATCGACGTCAGGACCCGGCACGCGGTCGGTGAGTACCCAGCCGCGCCCGATGGCCCGCACCCACCGTGTCATCGCTCTCGCGCGCCGCTGGTTGGCCTGGTCAGAGCCCGGCGACGGCGGCGACGGCGAGGCCGATGACGAGTAGCGGGCCGGCGACTCGCAGGTGCACAAACGCCAGCGCGGCGAACCACAGCGGCCACACCGGCACCGGACGTGGCGGTTGCTCAGGTCGCGGCTGGCGAAACCACGACCACACCGTGACCAGCCGGTAGACCCCGCCAAGCGCCAGCAATGCCGGCCACGGCAGCGCACCGACCAGCACGCAGATCACGATGAGCAGGTAGAAACTGACCATCAGACCCAGCGTCGCGACCCGGGCCCGCCGCTCGCCGAGCATCACCGGCAGCGTGCGGATTCCCAGCGGCTCGTCGTAGGGAATCTTGTCGGTGTGCTTGCCC
>JAICHZ010000188.1 GCA_025924655.1 Pseudonocardiaceae bacterium
GCCGCCAGCCCAGCCCACCACCGACGGGGTGACCGTGCGGCCCGGCGATCCCCGCATCACCATCGCGCCGATGACGGTGACCGGTGCTGACGGTGCGTCCCTGATCAGCTACCACGCCCAGCCGGCCGGCGGCGAACCGGCGGGTGGCATCCTTGTGGTGCACGAGAATCGGGGTCTCGTCACCCACATCAAAGACGTGGTCCGTCGGGTGGCTACGGCCGGTTTCAGCGCCGTCGCCGTTGATCTGCTGTCTCGTCAAGGCGGAGCCGGCAAGCTCAGCGATCCGGCCGAATACGCGGCCGTATTGAGTAAGCAGGATCCCATGGCGATGGTGTCAGATCTGCAACAGGCGCTAGCCGCGTTGTCGGCAGCCGGCCCCGGGGACCGGCTCGGCATGACTGGTTTCTGCTTCGGTGGTGGTATGACTTGGAATGCGCTAGCCGCGGGTACCGCGGTGAAGGCTGCGGTGCCCTTCTACGACCCACCGCCGAAGAACCTGGCCGGACTGGCAACTACCACGGCCGCAGTGCTCGCCATCTACGCCGAGCGGGACACCCGGATCACCAGCACAAAAGACCAGATTGCGCAGCAGCTGAGCCGCACCGGCCGGCCGTACCAGATCAACGTCTATCCCGGAGTAGACCACGCGTTTCACAACGACACCGGTCCGCGCTACAACGCGACCCAGGCAGAAGCTGCGTGGGTCGCCACCATCAACTGGTTCCACCAATACGTGCGGTAATCCCACCGCTGGATGGCGCGTGGTGTAACCCCGGTGCCTATTCATAGGTGGGGCCGGGTTGGCGCCGCGGAGGTGGTAGCTGGTGTGATCGGACGGACTGGGCCTGGTCACGCTGCTGCCCCTCGGATGGGCGCCGGGGCTGACGAGCCAGGCGCGGACGGGCCACAGTTGCGTGTGGTCGATGGCGAGTTCTACCCGGACTGGGAGGCGGTGTACCGGGACAACGTCGACCGGGTGTATCGGCTGATGTTCGCCAAGGTCGGTAACCGGCCGGACGCGGAGGATCTCACCGCGGAGGTGTTCCTGGCGGCGCTTCGTCCGCTGCGGGTCTCGGCCAGCGTGGGGGAGGTGCGGGCCTACCTGTCGGCCACCGCGCGGACGGTCTTGGCCGGGTATTGGCGGCGGACCTTGGGTCGCGAGATCACCGTGCTCACCGATGACGAGGGGCTGGAGTCGATACCGTCCGAGACCGCGGCGGCCTCGGACGCGACGGCACGGGCGGCGCTGATCCTGGCGGGGCTCCCCGAGAACTATCAGCGCATCCTGCAGCTGCGGTTTGTGGAATCCTGTTCGGTGCGTGAGGCCGCAGCTGCGCTGGGGATAAGCGTGGCGTATGCGAAAGTGCTGCAGCATCGGGCATTGCGTCGAGCCGCGCAGCTGGAGGTGGACAGGTGAGTGCACGGGGCGCGCGCCGGTTCGTCGCGGATCTGTTGCGAGGTCGTCGGCCGCGGTCGTTTCGGGCTGACGACGCCGACGTCGGGCAGTTGCGCGCGGCGATCACGCTGCGGGCTGCGCAGCCGGACAGCGGGACGCCAAGTGAGGAGTTCGTCACCGACTTGCACCGGCGGCTTGACGACCAACTGGCAACCGAACAGACCGCGACGCCGTTGCCAGCGCCTCGACCGGTGGTGGACAGCACCCGGCGACGCCTGGTGGCGGCCAGCTCGATCGCGGTGGCTGCCGCGGCGGCTGGTGCCGTGGTGGACCACACGGTGATCAGCCGGGGACCTGCCCAGAGCGGGGCCGGCGGGGCGCAAACGTTGATCCCGAGCAACGGCCAGTGGCGCACGGTGAGCGCGAGTGCGGATCTGGCCGAGGGCGGCGTGCAGGCTTTCGACCTGGGCTCGGTGGTCGGGTTCGTGGCGCGCACCGGTGGTGCGCTGCGGGCGGTGTCGGGGGTGTGCACGCATCTGGGTTGCCGGTTGGCGCTGGACGCGGCGGCCCGCCGGCTGGACTGCCCGTGCCACCGCACGTCCTTCGCGGTCAGCGGGGAGTTGCTGCGGTATCAGCTGCCCGTGCCGCCCGCGGCGTTGCCGCAGTTCGAGGTCCGCGAGATGCACGGTGAGGTGCAGGTCTACGCCCCGCCAGGTCCGGTGTAACCCCGGTCCCTATCTGTTGGTGAGACCCGCATCGGGTGGGCCTCACCAGCGGAGAGGGGTCGATCATGAGGTACCAGTTCAGGGCCAGGCTGGTGATACCGGCGGTCACCGGGTTGGCCATCCTGGCCGGCTGCGGCGGCCCCACTTCAGCCGCCACCACACCCGCGGCCGCCGAGTCGATACCCCCGGCCGCGGGGTCGGGTCAGGACGCGCCAGTGGCCACGAACACGGTGGCGATCCAGAACTTCGCGTTCTCCCCGGCGACCGTGACCGTCAAGGCCGGCACCACGATCACCTGGACCAACCGCGACTCCGATGCACACACTGTGACCGCCATGCCCGCGGGGTCGTTTCACTCCCCGACGTTGAACACCGGTCAGTCGTTCCAGTACACCTTCACCACCCCGGGTCGTTTCGACTACCTGTGCACCATCCACCCGTTCATGACGGCCACCGTGGTGGTGACCCCATGACCACACCGTCAGACACCGACGGCGGCCCTGCGGGGATGAGCCGCCGGCAGTTGCTGCGCCACACGGCGTGGTTCGGCGCCGCGGTGGTGCTCACCGTCAGCGGCGGCGAGGTGATCAGCCACCTCGGCACCCCACCCGCCACCGCTATCGCCGCGGATCCGCACGCGTTGCGGTTCGTCCAGATCAGCGACAGCCACCTGGGGTTCCACGGGCCGGCGAACACCGACGTGACCGGCTCGTTCAGCCGAGCCATCGACCAGGTCAACAGTCTCGGGTTCCGCCCGGACTTCGTGATGCACACCGGAGACCTGACCCACCTGTCCACCCCGGCCCAGTTCGACCAGGTCGCCCAGATGCTGCGCGGGCTGCGCACCGGAGCAGTCTTCACGGTGCCCGGTGAGCACGACTCAGTCGATGACCACGGGCAGAAATACCGAGCCAAGTTCCGGGCCGGCAGCCACGGAGATGGTTGGTACAGCTTCGACGTCAAGGGCGTCCACGTCATCGCCCTGGTCAACACTCTGGCTCTGGAGAAGCTCGGCCACCTCGGTACAGACCAGCTCGACTTCGTCCGCAACGACGTCGCCGGTCTGTCCAGTGACACACCGATTGTGGTGTTCAGCCACATCCCGCTGTTCGCGATGTACCCCACGTGGGGCTGGGGCACCGACGACGCCACCCAAGCCCTGAGCTACCTGCGCCGGTTCTCCTCAGTGACCTGCCTCAACGGCCATGTCCACCAGCTGTTCACCAAAACCGACGGCAACGTCACCTTCTACAGCGCGACCACCACCGCCTACCCGCTGCCCCACCCCGGGGTGGGACCAGGTCCGATCCCGGTCACCCTGCCCGCCGGGCAACTCGGTGCCGCGCTGGGCATCCGCGACGTTACCTACCAACCCGGCCAACACGCCCTCGCGATCCGCGACCGCCAACTCACCGGCCGGAAGCCCACATGAACCTGAACCTGCCACTAACGGCTTGGGTTGCCGCTGCCGGCTGCAATGATCGCCGAAAACGAGTGATGGCAGTGCGATTTTGCACGGTTACCGCTCACTCTCGACGATCTTGAGAGCCCAGCGGCACGGTCACAACGAGGGAAGGATCCGGGAAGGGCTGGCTCATATGGTCACGTCGACATCTACCGCGATGAACAAAGGAGATGCGCCGTGGCTATCTCAGCAACCATGCCCGCCATCACACATGTCGCCGTGACCGTGACCGACCTCGCCGTCAGCGAGCAGTGGTACACCACGGTCCTGGGCATCAAGCCGGTCATCGACGAGGACACCGGCCCGTTCCGGCATATCGTCTACGAGCTTGGCAACACCCTGCTCGGGCTGCACGGCTTCCCCGACCTGGCCAGCGACGAGCCGTTCGACGAGCGCAAGCCGGGTCTCGATCACATTGCATTCGGCTGCTCGAACCGCAGCGAGCTCGTGGAATCGGCCGCTCGCCTCGACGAGCTCGGGATCGCCCACGGTGACATCGTCGATGCGGGATATGGATCTGGCCTGTCGTTCCGCGATCCGGACAACATCGCGCTCGAGCTGTTCGCCCCGCCGTCCTGAGCAACTGGTGGCCAGCCGGGCAACGTCAACACGTCGCGGTGGCGCGACGGCACCGTTCGGCGTCGATCGGTTGTCCTGCTTCGTGGAACTTCTTCGCGGCGGTGCGCATTCGCTGGCGCGCCGTCGTGGAGTCGCCACTCGCAGCTGCGACCGTGGCCTGCGCCTCGGCGATCGCTGCCTCCCACGAGGTCCCCTGCCACACCACCGCAGAGCGCTCCGCCAGGCCCAGTAGCCGTTGCGCGTCGCGAAGATCACCCGCCTGCGCACACGCGATCGACGCGGGTACGCACAGCATGATCGAGCAAAAGGGGCAGAAGTCGTCCCATCCGAGTGTTGCTTCGGCTTGATCGATGATTTCTCGAGCTTCGAGCGCGTTAGGCGCGGCGACGATCATCGTGCCGAAGATGCGTTGCAGGAGGTGCTTGGCGAGCATCGACCCGCGCGCCAGGGGCAGTGCTTCCTGGAGCAGTCGCATCGCCACTTCGCAGTCTCCTTCGGCGATGCGAACTTCGGCGAGTCGCTGCAATGAATGCGCCTCTCCGGCGGCGGACCCGATCTCGCGGTGCAGGTCGCACGCCTCGGAGAGTTCGGCCGCGGCGAGGCCGAGATCGCCCGAGAGGAATGCGGCTTCGCCGATCAACGCCGACGCGAAGGCTTCGGCGCGT
Organism: Pseudonocardiaceae bacterium; assembly: GCA_025924655.1. GTDB lineage: Bacteria > Actinomycetota > Actinomycetes > Mycobacteriales > Pseudonocardiaceae. Next base: position 4,831 of record JAICHZ010000188.1, read on the forward strand.
AACGCGCCGCTGCGCCTGGCTGTCACCTGAAGGTCGCGGGCCAGGTCGATGACTTCGGCGTAGGGATTTGGCCCGTACAACATGCACTCGGCCGCGCAGAGATAGCCGTCGAAGATCGCGTTGGCGGTCTCCGGGTTATCCCGCGTCCGGCGCAGCTCCAGGCGCATACGGTCGAACCAGCTACCCGAGCGATGCGCCAGCAACCCTTGCAGCGAGACCAAATCGAGCACCATCCAGTTGCGCTCTCCTGCGAGCACCAGCCGCTGTGCCTCGTCGGCCGCCGCCTGCGCCGTTGCGAAATCGGCGGTGAAATACGCGCACTTGCCGCGTGCCATAAGGATGTCGGCGTCATCGACGCCACCATCGGTGTCGAGCCCGTCGAGGGCTGCCACCGCGGTGTCCACATCGCCGGACATCACGGCGCAGCGCGCGAGCCGAACCCGCAGTCGCCGGACCATGCTCGGATCAGCCCCGTCGATTGCCTCGCGATAGGCGGCCGTGGCCATGGGGTCACCGAGGGCGTTGAGCAGGTCGCCGCGCAGCGACAGCGCTGCGGCCCGCTGTGCTCCGGTGGCGTGCGGCCGAACTGCTTCGACCAACGCCAGCGCATCGCGGTAAGCGCCAACGGCCGCTTCGGTCTCTGCGGCTCGCAGGAGGTACGGCACGGCGTCATCAGCTGCACCGGACTGGAGCAGGTGATGACCGATGCGTGCCGCCGACGCGCCCAGCTCGATCAGGCGGCTGGCGGCATCGCGGTGGATCCGGCGTTGTCGGTGGGGCGGGAGACCCTCCAGAAGCGCGTCGCGTACGAGGCCGTGGCGGAACCGGTAGCCGGCGCTCGCGGGTTCGACGACCAGCGCGGCGAGCGCGGCGTCCAGGTGGTCGAATGCGGCGCCTTCGGGCAGCCCGGACAGGGCGACGAACTCGTCGGTGTCGAACGACGAACCGACGACAGCCACGCGTTGCAGAACGTCGCGCGTCGCGGGCAGGATGCCGCCGATGACGTTGGCGTCGAGCGGCTGTACCCGTTTCGGCTCGCTGCCGGCCCGGCGGGCGAGCTCGTTCACCGCGAAGGGGATACCTCGACTGAGCGCGGCGATGTGTTCGATCTGCTCGGGCGAGGGTTGCCGAACGTGGTGACGGATGAGGGTGGCGACGTCGTCGGCGCCGAGCGGGCCGAGCTTCAGCTCCACGGCTCGATGCCGGTCGAGCAGGCTCTGGCACGTCTGGGCCAGCGTGGCGGACATTGGAGCCGGACGATGCGTGAAGGCGATGCAGACCCGCTGGTCGTACGCCGATCGTACGAGGTAGTGCAGCAGACGCAGGCTGGCGTCGTCGGCGTCGTGGACGTCGTCGATGGTGAGCAGCAGCCCGCTCGTGGCCGATGCCCGACGGACCAGTTCGGCCGCTGCCATGTACAACCGCTGATGCGAGCTTCCACCGGTCCATGAGCTCTCTGTCCCGGCGAGGGCACGGTTGATCTGTTCTCGATGCTGATCGGGAAGCCCGTCGAGCAACGTTGGATGATGCCGGGACACGCTGGCGAGTGCCTCGACGACGGGCGCATACGGCCAGGCCCCCTCGACCGGCGCCGACGAGCCGTGACCGACACAAAAGCCGAGCTGCTCTGCCCGCGCCCTGATGGCGGCGAGCAGGGACGACTTGCCGATTCCAGGCAGGCCAATGACGATCAGCGTCCGGTTGCGTCCCGCAGCCGAGTCGCTCAGCGCTCGCTTGGCGATGGACAGCTCGCGGTCGCGGCCGAGCAATGGGTCGTCCCGTCGGGCAACGATGTCGCGCTCAGCGATCAGCTGATCACGCAGCGTTATCGCCGCGTGGCCGGGAGAAACGCCCAGCTCACGTTGCAACGTGCGGGTCATGCGTTCGAACTGACGCAAGGCTGCATGGTGATCGCCGTTCGCCGCGTAGCGCCGCATGAGGGCGAGATGAGCCAGCTCGTCACTCGAGTCGACCTCGACCACCGCCTCCCAGCGACTATCGAGGCGCAGCAAGTCGAGATAGCGCAGCTGGAGTTGCTCGCGGCGCTCCTGCGCCCATGCCTCGTACCTGTCGTGGGGCAGCAGCTCGCCGCCGTACATCGACAGCGCCTGGCGGGCGGCGCCGACATCCTCGTCGACCAGAGCCCGGCGGGCGAGGCCCTCAAACAGCTCGACATCGACGGTCGTGTCGGAATCGGGGCATAACGCGACGTTGTCACCACGCAGCACGACCGCGTTCGACACGTCGATGGCGCGTCTGGCGAAATGCGCCGCTTTGTGCAGTTTCGGCACGGCCTCCTCGATCGTGTCATCGGGCCATACGAGATCGATGACCTGCTCGCGGTGCAGGCGCCTGCGGGGCGCCATGGCCAGTACCTTCACCAGCGCCGCCGCGTGCCGGCGCGTCCAGC
>JAICHZ010000189.1 GCA_025924655.1 Pseudonocardiaceae bacterium
GTGGGCCCGCTTCAGCTCGCGAGTCAACGAGGCGACGGCCTTGCTGCTGGTCTCCACCGCACGCTCCACCCTGGCGAGCGCGCCCTCCAGACCGGCCGTGTCCTGGCTGCTGCCTGCTTCCTCGTCCCGCATGGGCGACAGGGTATCCACCAGCTCGCCGCACGATGCCCCGCCCACATGCCTGACACCAACCGCAGCGCGTCACCCGAAGACGGTCGCTGCCGTGAACTCGACGCTACGTACCTTTTCGCTGGCGAAAAGGTACGTATTGTCGAGTTCACGGCGATTGGGTACCGGGAGGTGTTTCTCAGCGGCGGCACGAGTTACTCGATAGGGCGAGCGAACGCATAGCGTTTGACGGTTCGTGAGGCCGACGCCGGGGGGTCGATCTGTGGTGAGACTGGTCAGCAGATCTGTGGGGCGAGCGGGGACGACACTGGCCGGCTTCGCTCTGGTAGCGGGTCTGCCGGCGTGCTCGGGTCCTAGCGGTGGCATGGGGTGGCCGCCGAGCACCGGGGCGGGGCCGTGCCAGGTGACCAAACAGGCCGACGTGCCGGCCCGGATGCGTGATGGAGTCGTGCTCAAGGCCGACGTCTACCGGCCTGCGGTGCACGAGGCAGTGCCGGTGATCTTGATGCGCACCCAGTACGGCAAGGCCGGCGCGGACATCCAACCGTCCCGGCTCCAGACGCCGTTCTGGTTCGCGTCGCACTGCTACCTGGTCGTGGTGCAGGACATCCGCGGCCTGGGTGCGTCCGGCGGGACTTTCTACGAGTACGCGAACGACGCCGACGATGGCTACGACACCGTGGAGTGGGCCGCGGCGCTGCCGGGCTCGAACGGCAAAGTCGGCATGTACGGCACGTCGTATGTAGGCGCCACCCAGTGGCCGGTGGCGATCCGTACTCCACCGCACCTGGTCACGATCGTGCCGACGAACACCTCATCGGACTACTACCAGAACTGGACTTATGAGGACGGCGCGTTCCGGCTGGCCTTCATCGAACCGTGGATGATGGGCTCGATCGCGCGCAGCGCGGCCCGCCAGCGCGGCGACCTGACGACTGTCGCCGAGTTGACCGAGGCGGGGCACAACGCGGCGAGCTGGGAGCACTATCGGCCCTACGCCAGCTTCCCGCCGCTGCACCCGGGCGACCCGGCGGTGGCGCCGTACTTCTTCGACGCGATCCGGCACCCGACCTACGACGAGTACTGGACGCGCTGGAGCATCCGCGGCCACTACGACCAGGTGACGGTTCCGGTGCTGCACTTCGAGGGCTGGTACGACGCGTTCCTGGCCGACGGGGTGGAGAACTTCACCGGAATGGTCGCCCACGGCGGGACTGCCGCGGCACGCGCCGGGCAGCGGATCGTCATCGGGCCGTGGGACCACCTCGGCTGGGGCCGGCCCGGCAGCATCACGGCGCCGATGCTCAAGGACATCGGCCCGGTCGCAAATAGCCCGATCAACGAGCTGATGCTGGCCTGGTTCGATCACTACCTCAAGGGCCAGTCCAGTACCGTAGCCGGGTCCGGGCCGACCGTGGACTACTTCGAGATGGGCGCCAACCGGTGGCGATCCAGCACCGCCTGGCCGGTGCCGGGCACCCGATTCACCCGCTACTACCTGGGCTCGGGTGGGCACGCGAACACCTCCATCGGGGACGGCACGCTGTCAGCGCAGGCACCCGGAGCCGGCGGCCCGACCGACACCTACCGCTACGACCCGTCTGATCCGGTACCCAGCGTCGGCGGGCACTCCTGCTGCGCGGCGATTTCCGGCCCGCAGGGTCCCTACGACCAGGGACCGGTCGAGCAACGTCCGGACGTGCTCGTCTACACCACTGCGCCGCTGACTGAGGGCACCGAGGTGACCGGACCGACTCACGGTCACCCTGTATGCGGCGACCTCCGCACCGGACACCGACTTCACCGCCAAGCTGGTCGCCCTGCGCGCGGACGGGACCGCGCTGAACCTGAACAATGGCATCCAGAATGCCCGGCTGCGTACTTCACTGGAGCGCGCCGAACCGGTCATTCCCGGCCAGGTCAACGAGTACACCATCCATGTGTGGCCGACCAGCTACCTGTTTCCGGCTGGGAGCCGGATCCGGCTGGAGATCTCCAGCAGCGAGTTCCCGCAGTTCGCGCCGAACCCGAACACCGGTCAGCCCTTCGGCACCGACACCACCTGGCAGGCAGCCGACCAGACGATCTACCACGATCCCGCCCACCCGTCCTCGGTGTTGCTGCCGATCGTGCCGTCCGACGACCCAGCCGTGCACACCTCAACCACCTTCCCGATGGACGAGTAGAGCGCCGCTAGCCGTCGTGAACTCGACACCACGGACATTTTCGCGCTCGAAAACGTCGGCGCTGCCGAGTTCACGGCATTGGCTGGCTTAGAGGTATTGGCCGGTGCCGCGGGGTCCGGGTTCTGGTTGGGGCATGCCGGGCTGCATGCCGGGGGGAACGGCGCCGGGGGGTAGGCCGCGGCGCATCTGCTCAAGCTGCATCCGGGCGGCCATCTGCTGGGCGAACAGGGTGGTCTGGATGCCGTGGAACAGGCCCTCCAGCCAACCGACGAGCTGGGCGTGCGCGACGCGCAGTTCGGCGTCGCTGGGTGTGGAGTCGTCGCTGAACGGCAACGACAGCCGCTCCAGCTCTTCGCGCAGCTCGGGGGCCAGGCCCTGCTCCAGCTCGCGGATCGAGGACTGGTGGATCTCCCGGAGCCGGTTGCGGCTGGCTTCGTCCAGCGGCGCAGCGCGCACCTCCTCCAGCAGCTGTTTGATCATGCTGCCGATGCGCATCACCTTGGCGGGTTGCTCGACCATGTCGGTGACGTCCGCCCCGCCGCGGTGGTCGTCGATGGTGCCGGCGGCCACCGGTTGACCGTCCGGCCCGATTACGAAGACCTGCTGCTCCTGCGGTTCGCTCATGACCTCATTGTCCCCCAGCGTAAATCCGCTCAACCGCGGGTGGTCAACAGGATCTTGCCGACGACACCGCCTGCTTCGAGCATCTGATGGGCCAGCGCGGCGTACGCCAGGGGAACCGCCGCATGCACCACGGGCTTGACCCGACCGTCACCGAACATCGGCCACAACCGGGCGACGACGTCGGCGCACAGAGCGGCTTTTCCGTGCGGACCGGCCACCGGCCGCCCGCGCAACCCGATTGCCGCGACGCTGGCCCGCTTAGGCAGCAGCGCGCCGAGGTTCAGCTCCGCGCTGGCGCCGCCCTGCAGGCCGATCACCACCAGCCGGCCATCCGGGGCGAGCGCGGCGAGGTTGCGCGATAAATATTTGGCGCCCATGTTGTCGAGGATGACGTCGACGCGTCCGGCGAGCTGCTCGGCGAAGTCCTGCCCGCGGTAGTCGATCAGGATTTGGGCGCCCAGCTCCGCGCAGCGGGCCAGCCGCTCCGCTGACGCGGTGGTGGCGACCTGCGCGCCCAGCGCCCGACCGACCTGGATCGCGTGTGTCCCGATGCCCCCTGAGCCGCCGTGTATCAGTAGTAGTTCCCCAGCGGCGAGCCCGGCGTGGCGCACCACCGTCGACCACACCGTGCAGGTCACCTCGGGCACGCCGCCCGCGGTGACCAGATCGACCCCGGGCGGTAGCGGCATCACCTGACCGGCTGGCGCGGCGACCCGCTCGGCGTAGCCGCCGCCGGCCAGCAGCGCGCACACCTCGTCGCCCACCGCGAACCCGGTGACCCCGTCACCGAGCTCGGCGATCGTGCCGGAGCACTCCAGGCCGAGGATCTCGCTGGCACCGGGCGGCGGGGGATACCGACCCTGGCGTTGCATCAGATCGGCCCGGTTGACCGCGGACGCGGCGACGTCGATCAGTACCTCGCCAGGTCCCGGACTGGGGTCGGGCCGCTCGGTGAGCTGCAGCACTGCCGGGTCGCCGAACTCAGTGATCGTGATCGCTCGCATGGTGCCTGACGGTAGTCGCCGGTACATGGCACCGTTGCGGCTATGCCGGACCCCTGGCCGCTGCGGCATCTGGTGCTGCGCACTCCCCGTCTGACGCTGCGCCCCGACGACGACGCGGGCCTCTACGAGCTGGCCGCGCTGGCGCTGCGTGGGGTGCACCCGCCGCAGCAGATGCCCTTCCTCACCTCCTGGACCGACCAGGCACCCGACGATCTTGTGCGCAGCTCCGTGCAGCACTTCTGGCGGGCGCGTGCGCAGCTGACCGCGTCGGACTGGAGAGTCCACTTCCTGGTCCGCCACGACGGTCGGGTCATCGGCATCCAAGAGCTGTCCGGGAAGGACTTCGCGATCACCCGCGAGGTTTCCACCGGCTCCTGGCTGGGCATCGCACACCAGCGCCAGGGATACGGCACCGAGATGCGCTGCGCTGTCCTGTTGCTGGCCTTCGACTACCTCAGCGCCACCATCGCGCGCTCGGGGGCATTCGCCGATAACGCGGCCTCGCTGCGGCTGAGCGAGAAGCTGGGCTACCGCACAGACGGCGCCAACACCTTCGCCAGGCGCGGCACGGCGGCCACCGAGATCCGGCTCGTACTGGAGCCGTCGCGCTTCATCCGTCCGGACTGGACCCTGCAGCTCGACGGGCTGGACGGCTGCCGGCAGATGCTGGGCGTAGCTCGTGCAAGCAGCAGTTTTTCGCCGTGAACTCGACACCACCGACATTTTCGTCGCACAAACCGTCGGTGGCGTCGAGTTCACGACATCGAGCCGCGGGGTTGGTTACTTGACGACCACGTTGACCAGGCGGCCGGGGACCACGATCACCTTGCGGATGGTGCTGCCATTCTGCGCTGCCCGCACGATGTCGCTGTCCAGCGCTGCCTGCTTGATGGCGTCTTCTGGTGCGTCCGACGCCACCACCAGCTTGCCGCGATTCTTTGCATTGATCTGCAACGCCAGCTCGACCGTATCGAGATGCAGCCACGCCTCATCGGCGACCGGCCACGGCTGCTTCCACACCTGCTTGCCGGTCAACTGGTGATAGACCTCGCTGGCGACATGCGGCGTGAAGGGCAGCAGCAGCGAGGCGATCGTCTGCACGGCCTCGCCTAGCGTCTCCCGCTTGATGCCATTCTGCGCAGCGAGGATGCAGCTGTTATTCAGCTTCATCAGCGCTGCGATCGCGGTGTTGAACGCGAAGCTGCCACCGGACATGTCCTCGGTGACTTTCTTGATGGTGGCGTGCATTTCGCGCCGCAGCTCGTCCTCACGCGCTTGATCAAGCGCCGTGCCGAGGACGGCATCGTGGCTGCCGGCTACGTCGGCGGCCACTCGCCACAGCCGCCGGAGAAAGCGGTAGACGCCTTCCACGCCCTCGTCGGACCAGTCTCCGCCGGCTTCGGGTGGGCCCATGAACAGGACGTAGCAGCGGACCGCGTCGACGCCGTACTGCCCGATGAGCGTACGCGGAGAAACGACGTTGCCTTTCGACTTCGACATCTTGGCGCCGTCTCTGGTGATCATTCCTTGGGTGAACAGCCGCTGGAATGGTTCCTGCACTGACAGGTGCCCCAGATCGCTCAGCGCCTTACACAGGAAACGGGAGTACAGCAGGTGCAAGATTGCGTGCTCGATACCGCCGATGTATTGGTCGACCGGCATCCAGGCGGTAACGGCCTGTTTGCTCCACGGCGCCTGCGTATTGTGCGGGTCGCAGTAGCGCAGGTAGTACCAGGAGGAGTCGACGAAGGTGTCCATGGTGTCGGTCTCGCGCTTGGCCGGCCCGGCACACTGCGGGCAGCGGGTCTGGACCCAGTCGACAGCCGTGGCCAGCGGTGACTTGCCCTTCGGCGCGTAGTCCTCGACATTGGGCAGCAGCACCGGCAATTGGTCTTCGGGTACCGGCACCAGCCCGCACGACTCGCAGTACAGCATCGGGATGGGGCAACCCCAGTAGCGTTGGCGGGACACCAGCCAGTCACGCAAGCGGTAGCTGGTCGAGGCCTCGCCGGCACCGCGCTCGGTGAGCGCAGCGACGATCCGTTGCGACGCCTGCGCCGACTCAAGACCACCAAACTCGCCCGAGTTCGTCGTCACACCCTTGGCGGTAAACGGCAGCTCGTCAGCTGATCCGGCTGCCGACCCGACGACTTGGCGGATCTCGAAACCCAGCGTCTGAGCTGCGGCATAGTCGCGCTCATCGTGGGCCGGAACGCCCATCACGGCGCCGGTGCCGTACTCCATCAGCACGTAGTCGGCCACCACGATCGGCACCTTGGCGCCGCTGAGCGGATGGACCGCGTGCCGGCCGGTCAGAATGCCCGTCTTGACGCGATCGCCGCCGCGCTCGGCATGACTTTCCCGGCGGGCCTGGTTGGCGTACTCCTGGATCGCCGGCTGCGCTGGTGTCCCCGCGATCAAGCGGTGCAGCTCCGGGTGCTCCGGCGAGATCGCCAGGAATGTCACGCCGAACAGCGTGTCCGGTCTCGTGGTGAAGACCTCGATATCGAAGTCGACTTCGGCGCAGTGGAAGGTGACGCTGGCACCCTCCGAGCGCCCGATCCAGTTGCGCTGCATGGTCTTGACGTGCGCGGGCCACTCCAGGCCGTCGAGATCGTCCGGCAGCCGATCAGCGTAGTCGGTGATCTTGAAGAACCACTGCTCCAGGTTCTTCGACTCGACCAACGTGCCGCAGCGCTCACAGCGGCCGTCGACGACCTGCTCGTTGGCTAACACCGTCGCGTCCTTGGGACACCAGTTGACCGCGGACCGCTTCCGGTAGGCCAGCCCCGCCTTGTAGAGCTGCAGGAAGATCCACTGTGTCCAGCGGTAGTAGCCCGGTTCGTGGGTGCTGATCTCCCGGGTCCAGTCGATTGAGATGCCCCACTGCTTGAACTGTTCACGGAAAGACGCGATCGACTCATCGGTCGACACCCGGGGATGCTTGCCGGTACGGATGGCATGATTCTCAGCGGGCAGCCCGAAGGCGTCGAAGCCCATGGGATGGAGCACCCGCTTGCCCTGCCTACGCATGAAGTGCGCGATGGCGTCGCCGACTGCGTAGTTCTTGAGGTGACCGACGTGGGGTTCACCGCTGGTGTAGGGAAGCATTTCAAGGACATAGACTGAGTTCGCCGCGTCGGCGTTATTGTCCACCACCCAGGACTGCTCTTTATCCCACACCTGTGTCCAGTACGCATCAATAGCGTGCGGATCGAATTCTTGCGGTGTGTCCGTCGTCGCCATCAGTACTCTCAGCTTCCTCTGA
>JAICHZ010000190.1 GCA_025924655.1 Pseudonocardiaceae bacterium
CGTCGAGGAGTGCGTGAGGTGATCCGATGCCGTTGACCCCCGCCGACGTTCACAACGTCGCGTTCAGTAAGCCACCGATCGGCAAGCGGGGCTACAACGAGGACGAGGTGGACGCGTTCCTCGACCTGGTTGAGGCCGAGCTGGCTCGCTTGATCGAGGACAACAACGATCTTCGCAACCAGGTGGAGCAGCTCGATCAGCAGCTGCGCGCTGCGCCGGTCGACACGGGGCGGAATCTGCGTCCGCTGGAGCCGCCGCGGCCGGTGATGGCCCCCGTTCCGCCGCCGATGATGGAACAGACCTCGCCCGGTGGTGATCATCATGTCCAAGCCGCCAAGGTGTTGGGTCTGGCGCAGGAGATGGCGGACCGCCTGACCGGCGAGGCCAAGGCCGAAGCGGATGGGATGTTGGGCGAAGCCCGGACCAAGTCCGAGCAGCTGCTCTCGGACGCCAGGGCTAAGGCCGACGGGATGGTCAACGAGGCCAGGACCCGGGCCGAGACCATGCTCAATGACGCTCGTACCAGAGCTGAGACGTTGGACCGGCAGTCCCGAGAGAAGGCTGCGTCGCTGGAGCGTGACGCGGCTCGCAAGCACACCGAGATCCTCGGTTCGATCAGCCAGGAGAAGACTGTCCTGGAGAAGAAGATCGACGAACTTCGCACCTTTGAGCGCGAGTACCGCACTCGTTTGAAGACCTACCTGGAGTCGCAGCTCCGGGAGCTCGATGGGCGTGGATCGGCCGCGCCGGCGGATGCGGCGCGCACCCAGGGCTTTGTGACTTCCGGGTTCGGTGCACGTGCCGAAGCCGGTAGCTGACGCGCCCCGCGGGTTGGTCACTGGGGTGCTGCTGTTAGCGGCAGTGGGGTTGCTCATTGCCGCGCTCAGCACCGGTCATGTGGGTCTGGCATGGGGATCGGTCGCGCTCAGTGCGGTAGCTGCGGCGATGATCCTCAGGCGGTGGCGCCGGGCCTGGTTGACCCGTCAGGATGCCCCTGAGGATGAGCCGGATCTCCTTGTGGAGGATGAGTCGGACGCGGCCGAGCTGCTGGCCGGGCAACACCTCGCGCCCAGACCTGCGGCCGCAGGGCGCGACGGTGACCCGGGTTCAGCGTTAGCCGCGTCGACCGTTGCGTCTGGTGACAGCCCGACCGGTGACGCGGCGCCTGGTGAAGAGCAGACCGACGCCGCGGACCTGCTGGTGGTCTACGAACTGACCGACGAGGTGCTGGTGGTTGACGAACACCCGCGCTACCACCTCACTCGCTGCCGGTGGCCCGACCAGGCGCAGGCCGAGCGGCTGCCGGTGCGCGAGGCCCGGGAACTCGGATTCACGCCGTGTGATCGATGCCGGCCGGATACCACGCTCGCCCGCAAGCATCGAGGCGCCCGCGCTGCGAGCACCGGGACAGGTTGAGCCCGGCACAAAATCGCTGGCCTGACCGAGGTACTCTGAGAGACAACAGGCGCTGATCCGGCCATCACCGGGGAGTCTCCGGAAGAACGAGGCACGTCCCGCGCGGGCGAGCCTTCAGTAGAACCGGACGGGTCCGGCCCGTCATCGCCGGCTCAATGAGAGGCTGCCCGCACGACGGGTGGCAAGCGGGGTGGTACCGCGGTCCGCGGCGCAGCCGTGGGTCGTCCCCGTGCAGATCTGCACAGGAAGTACACGCCGCCATGGTCTACCCCAAGGTTTCTGCAGACGCCGTCGCCGCGCAGCCGTCGTTCCCTCGGCTTGAAGCCGCCGTCCTGCGGTATTGGCAAGACGACCACACTTTCGCCGCGTCGATAGCTGCCCGCTCGGCGGGAGACGATGGAGCGAATGAGTTCGTCTTCTACGACGGGCCGCCGTTCGCCAACGGTCTCCCGCACTACGGGCACCTGCTCACCGGCTACGTCAAAGATGTGGTGCCGCGCTACCAGACAATGCGTGGCCGCCGGGTGGAGCGCCGGTTCGGCTGGGACTGCCACGGGTTGCCGGCCGAGGTGGAGGCAGAACGGCAACTGGGCATCACCCAGAAGTCTCAAATCGAGCAGATGGGCGTGGCGGACTTCAACGCCGCCTGCCGCACCTCGGTGCTGCGCTACACCCGCGAGTGGCGCGATTACGTGACCCGCCAGGCCCGCTGGGTGGACTTCGACAACGACTACAAGACCCTTGACCTGACCTACATGGAAAGCGTCCTGTGGGCGTTCAAGAGGCTCTGGGACAAGGGTCTGATCTACCAAAGTTTCCGGGTGCTGTGGTACTGCTGGCGTTGCGAGACGCCGCTGTCCAACACCGAGACGAAGATGGACGACGTCTACCGCAACCGGCAGGATCCCGCGGTCACCGTCGGGCTTCGGCTATCCGTTCCGGGGTCGTCGCTGGACGGCGTGCTGGCGCTGGTGTGGACCACCACGCCGTGGACGCTGCCGTCCAATCTGGGTATCGCGGTGCACCCCAATCTGACGTACGTCACCGTGCAGGCTGGTAGCGAGCGGTATCTCATCGCCGAGGACCGCCTACCCGCCTACGCCCGGGAGCTGGGTGATCAGCCGCAGGCGTTGGGCCGGTACCTGGGATCGGAGCTGCTGGACCTTCGCTACACGCCGCCGTTCGACTTTTTCGCCGGCCGGCCCGGCGCTCACCGGGTGCTGCCAGCGGATTTCGTGACCACCGACGAGGGCACCGGCCTGGTGCATATGGCCCCGGCCTTCGGGGAGGAAGACAAGGCCGTCACCGACGCCGCCGGTATCGAGGCGGTGATCCCGGTGGACTCGGCCGGGCAGTTCACCGCCGAAGTCCCCCCGTATGCCGGGATGCAGGTGTTCGACGCCAACCGGGCAATCATCCGGGATCTGCGCGACGGAGCTCCCTATGTCGGGGGTGTGCTGCTGCGTCACGAGACCTACGAGCACCCCTACCCGCACTGCTGGCGGTGCAACAACCCGCTGATCCAGCGCGCGGTGTCGTCCTGGTTCGTCGAGGTGACGAAGTTCCGGGACCGGATGGTAGAGCTCAACCGGGAGATCACCTGGGTACCGGAGAACGTCGGGACCGGGCAGTTCGGTGCGTGGCTGGAGGGCGCGCGGGACTGGAACATCTCCCGCAACCGGTACTGGGGATCACCGATACCGGTGTGGGTCTCCGACGATCCGGCCTACCCGCGAGTGGACGTCTACGGCTCGCTGGACGAGCTGGAGCGTGACTTCGGGGTGCGCCCCACCGATTTGCACCGACCGTTCGTTGATCAGCTGACCCGGCCCAACCCGGACGACCCAACCGGGCGCGCGACCATGCGCCGGGTGCCCGAGGTGCTGGACTGCTGGTTCGAGTCCGGTTCGATGCCCTTCGCGCAGGTGCACTACCCGTTCGACAACGCCGAGTGGTTCGAACACCACTACCCGGGTGATTTCATCGTCGAGTACAACGGGCAGACCCGCGGGTGGTTCTACACCTTGCACGTGCTGGCTACGGCGCTGTTCGACCGGCCGGCGTTTCGCTCCTGCCTGGCGCACGGCATCGTGCTCGGGGACGACGGCCTGAAGATGTCGAAGTCCAAGGGCAACTATCCCGAGGTCACCGAGGTGTTCAACCGCGACGGCTCGGATGCGATGCGCTGGTTCCTGATGGCCTCGCCAATCCTGCGCGGCGGGAACCTGGTCGTCACCGAGCAGGGCATCCGGGAGGCCGTCCGGCAAGCGCTGCTGCCGTTGTGGAACTCCTGGTATTTCCTGACCCTCTACGCCAACGCCGCGCACGTCGACGGGCAGTGGCGGACCGGCAGCGAGCACGTCCTGGACCGCTATGTTCTTGCCAAGCTGCACGACTGCGTCAGCGACGTCACGGCGCGGATGGACCGGTACGACATCGCCGGGGCGTGTGCCAGCGTGCGCGGGTTCTGCGACGTGCTCACCAACTGGTACGTGCGCCGATCCCGGGATCGCTTCTGGGCCGGCGAGCGCGACGCGATCGATACCCTGCACACCGTGCTGGAAGTGACCTGCCGGCTGGCCGCTCCGCTGCTGCCGCTGACCACCGAGGCGATCTGGCGCGGGCTGACCGCAGCGCGCTCGGTGCATCTGACCGAGTGGCCCGATCCTGGTTCGCTCCCGCAAGATCGGCACCTGGTGGCGTCGATGGACCGGGTGCGCCAGGTGGTGTCCGCCGTCCTGTCGCTGCGCAAGGCCCGGGGCCTGCGAGTCCGCCAGCCGCTGTCCCAGCTCACCGTGGCCGCGCCGGACGCCGACACGCTCACTGCCTTCACCGACCTGATCGCCGACGAGGTGAACGTCCGGTCGGTCGAGTTCACGCAGGACGTCGCCGCGCATGGCCGTTTCGAACTCACCGTCAACGCCCGGGCCTGCGGGCCCCGGCTGGGGGGCGACACTCAGAAAGTGATCCGGGCGGTCAAGGCGGGGGAGTGGGAACGCGGCTCGGACGGGGTCGTGACCGCAGCCGGGATCCCGTTGCTGGAAGGGGAGTACACCGAGCGGCTCGTCGCCGCAGACCCGTCCGAGACCGCGGCGTTACCGGCCGGGTCCGGGTTGGTGGTGCTGGATACCACGGTCACCCCCGAGCTGGCCGTCGAGGGCATCGCCAAGGACTTGGTGCGGGTGGTGCAGCAGGCCCGCCGGCAGGCCGGCTTGCAGGTCACCGACCGGATCGTGGTCACCATCGACGCCCCGGCCGACGTAGTCGCGGCGGCCCGGGAGCACGAGCAGCTCATCGCCGGCGAGGTACTCGCCCGCCGAGTCGACTACGCGCCGGTGCCCGACGGCTTCGCCGGCGTCGTCGGCGATGGCGTCGAGGTGCAGATCGGCGTCGCGGTCGTGAGTGCCTGACAGTGTCCCAGCACCCAAGGCCACTCACGAGCGGCGCCGCGGAACGGTGGCGGGGCCTGCTGGAGGCGCGGGCAATCCCGGCAGAGATCCGGGCCGCCGCGCCGAAGGACCCGAGCCGGCACGATCCCGCCCGATTCGTACCGCCGGAGACGCCGGAGGACACCCCGTCGCGCCGGGCCGCGCTGCAATTGTTGGGACCCGACGGTGGGACCGTGCTCGACGTCGGGTGCGGTGCGGGTGCCGCCGGGCTTGCCCTGGTGCCTAAGGTGTCGCACCTCACCGGCGTGGACCAGGCCGAGGACATGCTCCGCGCCTTTGAGCAGGCCTGTCAGCAGCGTGGGCTGGCGCACCGCAGTGTCCTCGGCCCATGGCCGCAGGCGGCGGCTGACGCGGGCGTCGCCGACGTCGTGGTCAGCCACCATGTCGGCTACAACACTCTTGACCTGGGGCCCTTTGTCACCGCGCTGGATGCCGCGGCCCGCCGTGGGGTCGTCGTCGAGCTGCATGCTGTGCACCCTGGGGCCTGGCTGGACCCGTTGTGGGCACAGTTCCACGAGTTGCGCCGGCCACCCCCGGCGACCGCGGACGACGTCCTTGCCGTGTTCGCCGAAGTGGGGATACACCCAGAGGTCCAGCGCTGGACCCGACCCGCCCAGCCGCGCAGCCCGGAGGCGGAGCTTGACTTCTCGATGCGCAGGCTGTGCCTGCCCGTCGAACGCCGGGACGAGGTCGCCGAGGCCGTGGCGAGGCTGGGTCCGCGGCACCGAGACCTGGTCACGATCTCGTGGTCCGTTGAGCAGCGAGCGTGAACCGGGCGCAGGTCCGGTGAGTGGTCACAATGGTGACATGACCCCCTCCCCGCACGTCGCGGGTGCGGGACGCCGCCGGACCCGCTTGCTGGCGGCTACCGCCGCCGTCGCGCTGCTGCTGGACGTGCTGAGCAAGGTAGTCGCGGTGGCGTTCCTGGAGGGCAATCCTCCGATGAAGCTGCTCGGTGGCGCGCTGTATCTCGTGGTCTACCGCAACTCGGGTGCGGCGTTCTCGATGGCGACCGGTTTGACTTGGCTGCTGTCGCTGATCGCGCTGGGCGTGGTGGTGGTGATCGTCCGGCTGGCGCCCCGGCTACGCAGCGCGCCTTGGGCCGTCGGGCTTGGGCTCGTGCTGGGTGGTGCGCTGGGTAATCTGGTGGACCGGTTGCTGCGCGCCCCTGGCCCGTTGCGCGGACACGTCGTGGATTTCCTTTCGCTGCTGGCACCGGATGGCAGCGTGTGGCCGGTGTTCAACCTGGCAGACTCCGCGATCGTGTGCGGCGGCGTGGTGCTGGTCGCGCTCGCTGCCACCGGCCGGGACTTCGATGGCACCCGCGGTCCTCGGGGACCCGCAAAGAAGGTTCCAGAAAGAGCGACAGAATGAGTGACGTGCGGACGCTGCCGGTGCCTGAGGGCCTCGACGGCATGCGGGTGGACGCCGGGCTGGCGCGGTTGCTGGGTCTGTCGCGCACCACGGTGGTCGATCTGACTCAGACCGGGGCGGTGCTGGTGGACGGCAGTCCAGTCGGCAAGTCCGACCGCCTGACCACCGGTAGCCGGCTAGAGGTCACGCTGCCGGATCCGCCGCGGCCCGCCGCGCCCGCTGCCGAGCCGGTGGTGAATCTGCATGTGCTGCATGACGATGCCGACCTGGTGGTGGTGGACAAGCCGGTGGGGGTCGCAGCGCATCCCAGCCCCGGCTGGACCGGTCCCACCGTGCTCGGTGCACTCGCCGCGGCCGGAATCCAGGTGGCGACTTCGGGCGCGGCCGAGCGCCAGGGCGTGGTGCACCGGCTGGACGTCGGAACCAGCGGCCTGATGATCGTCGCCAAGTCGGAGCGTGGGTACTCGGCACTAAAGCGAGCGTTCCGGGATCGGACTGTCGCCAAGCATTATCGGGCGCTGGTGCAGGGCCACCCGGATCCCACCCGGGGCACCATCGATGCCCCGATCGACCGGCACCCCAAGCACGACTGGCGCTTCGCCGTGGTGGCCGGCGGCAAGCCGTCGGTGACGCATTACGAGGTGATCGAGGCGTTCCCGGCCGCGTCGCTGTGTGACGTGACCCTGGAAACCGGTCGCACCCACCAGATCCGGGTGCACTTCGCCGCGTTGCGGCATCCCTGTTGTGGGGATCTCACCTATGGCGCAGACCCCGTGTTGGCGCAGCGGCTCGGGCTGGCCAGGCAATGGCTGCACGCCGCGCGGTTGGGCTTCCCGCATCCAGCCGACGACCGCTGGGTGGAGTTCACCAGCCCGGACCCGGACGACCTCCGCGGCGCGCTGGACATGCTGGCCGC
>JAICHZ010000191.1 GCA_025924655.1 Pseudonocardiaceae bacterium
CCATGATGGCCTGCAGCGTCTGCATCGCGGCCAGCTTGGTGGCACCGTGCGCCTCGACCTGGATGACGTCGCTGTTGTCCAGGACCGCCACGCTGACATCTTTGGTGAGATCCTTGAAGTCCCGGCCCTGCTTCTGCGCGATCGGCCCGAGCACGGCCCGGCTCTGTAGATACACCAGCTGGGTGGACAACTGCCGATCCTGCTTCAGAGGATCCCCGCCACCCTGCTGGCCCTGTCCGTTGGAGTAAAGGATCTCCGCGCGGGCACCGTAGGTTTTCGGCAACACCAGCGCGCCGACCAGCCCGGCAGCAGTGCCCAGCAGAATGATCGTCAAGGACAGTATTACTAGGCGCGTCGTCAGCCAGCCGCCGCCGTCGTCTTCTTCGGGGGGGCTTTCGAACCGGCTCTCCGAGCGCTGCGGCGGCACCGCGGCGGTCTCGTGAGGACCAGTCCCCGGGGACTCCTGCAACTTCTCCTCGTAGCCCATCGAACGTCCATTCGACTCGCTAGCCCCGTATTGGAAGACATGGGAAACATCGCTCACAGCGCACCTCCGAGCACATCGCAGACCCGCGCAACCTGCTCGACAGTCAACGTCGGGGACATCGGAAGGGATAAGATCCGGCCGGCCGCGCGCTCCGCTACCGCGAAGTCATCGGACACTGGCTCATACCGGCCAGCCAGCGCCGGCTGCTGATGGCAGGGGATCGGATAATGCACTCCCCAGCCGATACCGGCCGCGGTGAGCGCGGTGCCGATCTCGCTGCGATCATCGACCTGGATGACCGCCAAGTGATACACCGGCGCGGCGCCCGGTAGCACCGATACCGGAGTGCAGCCCGGTGGCAGCAGCTCGCGGTAGGCCGCCATCGCCGCCGCGCGCCGGGCATTGCCGGCATCCAGCTGCGGTAGTTTCGCGGAAAGCAACGCCGCCTGCAGCGTGTCGAGCCGGCTGTTTCGCCCGGCCAGGTCGTGTAGATAGCGATCGCTGGATGACCGGCCGTGGTTGGCCATGCTGCGGATCCGGTCGGCCAGGGCTAGATCGCTGGTGACCACCGCACCGCCGTCGCCCAGCGCGCCGAGGTTCTTACCGGGGTAGAAGCTGAACCCGGCGGCGAGGCCGACGCTGCCCGCACTGGTCCCCTGGTGCCGGGCGCCGTGGGCCTGCGCGGCGTCCTCGATGAGGGCCAGCCCGTGTGCGGCTGCGATCGCTGAGATCGGCTCAGGATCCACCATCTGGCCGTACAGGTGCACGGCGATGATCGCGGCGGTTGAGCTGTTGATCGCGGCTTGCGCCGCGGCTGGGTCGATCAGCAGGGTGTCGGGGCACACGTCGACGAACCGGGGCCGCGCGCCAGTCGCGCATACCGCCTCGGCCGTCGCGATGAAGGTATTCGTTGGGACGATGACCTCGTCGCCGCGACCGATTCCCAGCCCCGACAGGATGAGCTCCAGCGCATCGGTTCCATTAGCCACCCCGATGCAGGCCTTCGCCTGACAGTAGGTGGCGAATTCGCTTTCAAATCGCTCGACCTCGGGGCCGCCGACGAAGTGGCCGTGGTCCAGCACGGTCTTCCAGGCGAGATCGAAGTCCTCCCGCAGCCCGTTGTTGACGCCTCCCAGATCCAAGAAAGGAACACTGCAGGGAACACCGGACGCAACGGTCATGAGGCCACCTCCCGCACCCGCTCGGTACCAGCCGGGTCAATGCTGCCAGCGACGAAGGCTGGGCGCCCGGTGGCCTCCGCAACATCGGTCGCGGCCAGGACTCGGACGATATCCAGACCGCGCTGGCCGGGTGTGTTCGGCGTGGCGCCGGTACGAATGCAGTCGATGAAATGGCTGTCCTGGACAAGCAACGGCTCATTGAACTGAATGAATGGCGACACGATGTCTCCGGTTCGATACGAAACCGGCATCGCGTGCGATTCACCATGGTCGTCGGGATCGGTCGGGTCGACGCCGATGTCGTATATCCGGATACGCTCATTGTCCGACATATCGTTGTAGACGACCATCTTGCGCTCGCCGACGATGGTGACCCGCCGTTCCTTGCATGGGTCCAACCAGCTGACGTGTACGAACGCGTGGGTGGCCGCCTTCTCGAAGTCCAGTCGCAGGTAGGCCACGTCGGCGTGGCGGTGCCCGACATGCCGTTTGGCCCATACCCAGGTGGACCGGGGCACCTCGCCGAGCAGGAACGTCGCGATCGAGATGTCGTGTGGAGCGAGGTCCCAGATGACGTTGCAGTCACGCTGGTACTTGCCCAGGCTCAGCCGCGCGGCGTCAATGTAGAGCACCCTGCCGAGCTCGCCGGAATCGATGATCTCTTTGAGTTTCCAGACGGCCGCGTTGTACTCGAAGGTATGCCCCGCCATCAGGTGCACACCGTTGGCCGCCGCCGCGTCGACCATCTCCTGCGCGTCCTCGACGGTCGTGGCCAGCGGCTTCTCCACCAGAGCGTGCCGCCCCTGGCGCAGCGCTTGCAGCGCGACCTGGGCATGCGCGGTCGGCGGGGTCGCGACGACCACCGCGTCCACCCGTCCCAAGACCTCGCCGAGATGCAGTGCTGATTCCGCCTGTGGGTAGCTTCGCCTCGCCTCCGCGATCCGCTCCGGATCCTCGTCGACGATGGTCACTCGCACACCCGGCATACTGCTGAGCACTCGCATATGTTTGGAGCCCCAGTAGCCATAGCCCACCACAGCCACGCGAACATCGGGACCGAAGGTCGTGAGACCTCCCGGTTCGCAGCCAGCTAGGTTTGCGGCCGGTTGGGCGGTACTTGCAACGAACTTCATCGAGACGGGCCCCCTGCCGTGACTCGAGATGTCTGCCGACAACTGAATGTTGTGCAACTCGCACGGAAGTGAGCACGCCTACGGGCCCCCGCGGGTCCAGCGTGCCGTACTCACCCTCTCGTACAGTGGGTTCGCCCCTCCCCACACTGCGTATATCTACTGCCCACTGCCAGTCGTTACTTGGTTACTGTAACACTTGCAACGTTCACTCGAATGGCGCAACTAGTGCCACAGTGTGTTGTATGCGGATAGTCACCACGCGATTACGCACAGGAGTAACCGGTGTTCCCGGCAGCTGGCTAAGCCTTCGCTGCGAGCTTCGCCAGCCGCTGCGGCGTCGGCCAGCGGACGTTCCAGACCCAGCCGAGCTTTTCGAACAACCAGATCACTCGGGCTGAGATGTCGATCTGCCCACGAAGCACGCCATGCCGCGCTGACGTCGGGTCGGCGTGGTGGAGGTTGTGCCACGACTCCCCGGCGGACAGGATCGCCATCGGCCAGAAGTTCGCGGCCTTGTCACGGGAGTCGAACGGTCGCTTGCCGATCATGTGACAGACGGAGTTCACCGCCCAGGTGACGTGATGCAGGAACGACACGCGTACCAACCCAGCCCAGAACAACCCGGTCAGCACCGCCCACCAGGACCAAGCCACCAGCCCGCCGATGATTCCCGGCAGCACCAGCCAGATCCCGGTCCACAGCCAGAACAGCTTGCTCACCCGGACCATGGTCCGGTCGGCCAACAGGTCTGGGACGAACCGGCGCGGGTTGGACAGGTCGCGGTTGAACAGCCAGCCCATATGGGCATGCCAGAAGCCCTTGGCCACAGCCATCGGGGAAGTACCGAACAGCCACGGCGAATGTGGGTCGCCCTCCTTGTCGGAGTAGGCATGATGGCGCCGGTGGTCGGCGACCCAATGCAGCAGCGGCCCCTGCATGGCGGTACTACCCATCACTGCCAGGCCCACCCGTAACCACCGCTTCGCCTTGAACGCGCCATGGGTGAAGTAGCGGTGGTACCCGACAGTCACGCCGAGCAGACTGATGAAGTAGCTGGCCACAAACAACCCGACGTCCACCCAGCCCAGCCCCCAGCCCCAGGCAACCGGCACCGCCACCACCAAGGCCAGCATGGGGGCGAGCACAAAGAGGTAGACCAAAACCTGCGGTCCCCACGTTCGCTGCCCCGAAAGATTCGGCTCGGGCCCGGTGCGCTGCTGGTCGGCGTCGGCGGTCAACGTCATCGGCCGGTGCTCCTCATGTCGACAGGCGCGGAAGGCCGCCACGCCGCAGTACCGTCATGCTCGCACCTGCGGCGAAACCCCGGGTAACCCGCATGACATAAGTAACTGAACCGTAGGTTATCCGCCCGACGCCTGTGGTGGCCAGACGCCGACTCGGCGATACCGCCCCGGTAACGCTGGGGAGGGTGGCGCTGAGGTGAGCGCAGCGGCCGTGGCACCATGTGCCTGCGGGTTGGGGCCCGCTCTTCCGCCGTAGTGTAAAGGCAGCACCTCGGATTTTGGTTCCGATGGTCCAGGTTCGAATCCTGGCGGCGGAGCGGCCTGTCAGAAGCGGTGCCAAGATCGCCACTGCTCCGCTGACATCCACACTTGACTCCGGGGCCCCTATGACTCACCGCAAGTTGATCTATCACTCCTCCGGCGACGGCTGGGCTCCGAAGGCAACACGAGGGGCCTTCACATCGGTTCGAGTGAGCGGATCGTTAATGCGCTCGTCCTCTGCACCTTCGTCAGCGGCCTGGGAGTCCTCGCCGTGCTGCTCCTTGTTCCCGGGTTCGGTCATGTTCAGCTCCTGGGGTTGTGTGGTCGCGCCTGCGAAGGTCAACAGCCTGTAGCGCAGGCTTTTGGTTCCGATGGTTCAGGTTCAATCTTGGCGGCGGAGCGGCTGGCCAGAGGCCTCGTTCGATCACCCACAAGAGAAGATCACCTCGCGAAATGCGGACCGGCGCGGAATTATACATACATGAAACCATCATTACTGAGTGAGAAACGTCACAATCCACCCGCCGCAACTGTGTTGAGTAAGCAGTCGGTTGGCCAAACGAGCCGCAGGCTCACGCTCGCCGTCGCTGCAACTGTCCTGGCTTTCACACCGATGGCCTGCGGTCACCAGCAGTCATCCCAGACGGCTGCGCAGACACCTGTAAGCCATGCACGCCCAGATCCCACAGCTCTGTCCGGCAGCGGTACTTTCACCCCACCGGATCCGGCCTCCAAGTCCATCACCTACAACCCATCCCTGGCGCCGCCCGACGCAGCGGTCCTCGCCAGTGTTACTCCCGCGGGCTACTCCCCCCGCACCGTAGCGACGTTGGTGGTCGCCGGGCTGCTGCCAAATCGGAGCTACGCCGCTGCCGCGCACACCAATGCTTGTGGCCCCACCGGCCAAGACGCCGGGCTGCACTACCAAAACCGCATTGATCCCGCCGCGAGCCCCCAAGCGGCATCGACCAATCCCCGGTACGCCAACCCACGCAACGAGATCTGGCTAGACATTCACACCGACCCGGCCGGCCAAGGCACCTCGCAGACCACTGTGCCCTTCGGCTTCACCGACCGCAGACCCGGATCGATCGAGTTGCACGAAGCGACGGCCACCCCGACAGCCCCGGGCCAGGCCGGCGAGACGGGTGCCCCGATCGCCTGCGTCACCCTCGTGCCTAGTCAGTGAGGACAGCACCGGAGATCCTACGTTCCCGAACTCAACAGCAGGGCTGTTTGAGCGACCTCGGACAGCGCTGCTGTTGAGTTCGGGAGCTTGCGTGCAGCGACCTGCCCGCCCCACCTGGGATGGCTAGCGGGTGAACGACGAATTGACGCCGAAGCGCTCACCGAGGCTGGTGTCCCCGGCTCACCGAGGCTGGTGTCCCCGTAGGATCCGACCTGTCAGGGCCGCACAGGCACGCCCACCCGAGGTCGGGAAGGACAGGCGATGCTCCCAGACGGGAGCCTCACGACGGCGATAGTGCTCGCCGCTGGCGAAGGCACCCGGATGCGCTCGGCGATCCCCAAGGTGCTGCACCCGCTGGCCGGGCGGTCCCTGCTGGAGCACTCAGTGCGGGCCGTCGCCGGGCTGGCCCCCGAGCACCTGGTCGTGGTCATCGGCCACGGTCGAGACGCGGTGGCGGCCCACCTCCAGGCGATGGCAGCCGCACGGGGACGCGAAGTGCTCCCCGCCGTGCAAGCCGAGCAGCGCGGCACTGGCCACGCGGTCAGCACCGCGTTGGACGTCCTGCCCGCCGGGCTGTCCGGGACGGTGCTGGTCAGTTACGGGGACGTGCCGTTGCTGGACACCGCCACGCTGGCCGGCCTGGTCGCCGAACACCACCGCGCCGGGCACGCCATGACAGTGCTGTCCGCGGACGTGGCAGACCCGACCGGCTACGGGCGGGTGCTGCGCAACGGCTCAGGCGCGGTCACCGGCATCGTCGAGCACGCCGACGCCACCACAACGCAGCGCGCCATTTGTGAGACCAACTCCGGGGTGTACGCCTTCAACGCTGAGGTGCTGCGCGATGCGCTGGGTCAGCTTGCCCCGGCTAACAGCCAGGGGGAGCTGTACCTCACTGATGTGCTGGGCCTGGTGCGCGCCGACGGGCATGCGGTCGGAGCGCATCGGTGCCCGGACCCGTGGTTAGTGGCCGGAGTCAATGATCGGGTGCAGCTGGCCGCCCTGGGTGCGGAGTACAACCGGCGGCTGCTGGAGCATTGGATGCGAGCCGGCGTCACCGTCATCGACCCGGCCACGGTGTGGCTGGACGCCGACGTCGCGCTCGCCCCGGACGTCGTGCTGCATCCGGGAGTGCAGCTGCATTCCGGAACCGTGGTAGGTCCCGGCGCCACGATCGGACCGGACTCGACCCTGTCGGCGTGCACCATCGGCGCGGGCGCCACCGTGGTTCGCGCCCACGCCGTCGGTGCGGTGGTCGCCGATGGCGCGCAGATCGGTCCCTTCGCCTATCTGCGGCCGGGCAGCCGAATCGGCCAGCGGGCCAAGGTCGGCACCTTCGTGGAAACCAAGAACGCCGAGCTGGGCGCCGGCGCGAAAGTGCCCCATCTGAGCTACGTCGGCGACGCGACGATCGGCGAGGGCAGCAACATCGGCGCGGCCACCGTCTTCGTCAACTACGACGGGGTGGCCAAGCACCACAGCACCGTAGGGGCGCACGCGCGGACCGGGGCCGACAACATGTTCGTGGCCCCGGTGACCATCGGCGACGGTGCCTACACCGCAGCCGGCTCGGTGATCACCGAGGACGTACCGCCCGGGGCGCTGGCGGTCGCCCGTGGGCGTCAGCGCAATGTCGAAGG
>JAICHZ010000192.1 GCA_025924655.1 Pseudonocardiaceae bacterium
CACCAGTCCGGGCGGCACTCATGGACGGCTCGGGTGCGCGTCACCTGCGACGGAGTCCCATCGCACCACCATGACCGGGCACGGGCTGTACCGCACGACCGCGCGGCTGGTGGAGCCGAGCAGCAAGCGGACTGGTGCGCCACGGCCATGGGTCCCGACGACAACGAGACGAGCTGTGACGGCTGCCCGCAATAGTTCATCGACCGGTTCGCCGTGCACCACCCGCGCCTCGACGGGTACCTGCGGGTACTGGGAGCGCCAAGGTGCGAGTTGCTTGACAAGCGCATCCGCCGCGGCGTCACGGTCGGTGTCCCAGTCCCGGAGGTAAACTTGCTGGGCGTGCAGCACGATCAACGAGGTCCGATGCCGCTGCGCATCCGCGAACGCGGCAGTGACCGCAGGGGCATCGATTCCGACATCTTCGAGGCCTAGCAGTACCGGTCCAGTCAGGTCGGCTGCGTGACGCTGGCCGCGGACCACCGTGACGGGGCAGCACGCGGCGCCGCTGACCGCGAGTGCGACAGACCCGATGACCACTTCACCAGGCCCTTCCCCGCGCATCCCGACCACCAGTAGATCAGCATTGCTGGCGGCGTTCAGGAGAGTGCGCACCGGTTGCTCGTCGACCCGTTGGGTGTGCGCCACGACGCGCGGTTCAAGCTGATGCGCGACGGTGTAAGCGCGGCCAAGGATGGCAGTGGCCCGGCGGCATCCAGCGTCATTCGTCGATGCTGCGTACGGAGCAGCATGAACGATCCGCAATGCCAGACCGCGCACCCGAGCCTCGGTCGCGGCCCAAGCGACCGCCCTCAAAGCGGCTTCGGTGCCATCGGCGCCGACTACCACTCCTGCCCCGGCGGTGATGTTCTGCTCGTTCACGATGGCTCCCTCCCGAGGTTCGAACACCTCTATGGTCTCTAGCCGGCTGACCCTTAACCAGGGCCGCCCGACCCCACCGATCCCGGCCTGGTCCCGGGGCCCGGCGCTAGCAGGCGGCCCGCTGAGCCGCCTTGCCGATGGGATGCGCTGGCAAGAGCATTGACATGACTCCAGCCGCAGGGCGCCCGGGAACGGCGTCGGTTGGAGACGTGGACTTCCAGAGCATCACAGTTGGCAGCCAGTGGCGCCCGAAGATGCATAGCGGATGAGCAGCTTAACGCCCGAGTCGTGAGGCACGTCCGCGACAGCTGCGATCTCCAGCGAGGGATGCCCCGCCGATCCGCGTCTGCGGCTAGCGTTGGTCCTCGCCGAATTTGCTCCCGGCGTCTGACCCAGGCGCCACATCGCCCGCCCTTCCCACTCCCCACCAACGCAACGTCGTTGCCAGCGCTAGAGGGCGCCTGGCAGTCTTCGTCTGTGGCTGATCGGCAGACGATGCACTCGGACGAATCCGGGCACACCGCGATCTCGCCCCGAGTCAGCGACCTGCTGCGCCTACGCACCGGCCCGGTGGACCTCGGGGCTATAGCCACGCATGTGACTCCCGGCTTCACCGGTTCGGGCAAGACGGACGCCAAGACGGCGATGTGTCACCTTGGACCGCGCTTGGCCGACCTGCAAGAGCAGCTTTACGCCGAGGGGCGTTCGGGTGGCCGGCGGAGCCTGTTACTCGTGCTGCAGGGCATGGACACCGCCGGCAAGGAAGGCACGGTCAACCATGTGGTGGGCCTCGTCTACCCGATGGGCGTGCTATATCACGCGTTTAAGAGGCCGACGGTTGAGGAGCGTGAGCACCACTTTCTGTGGCGGTTCAAGCAGCGGCTGCCGCCGCCCGGCATCATCGGCGTCTTTGACTGCTCTCACTATGAGGACGTGGTCGTGGTTCGGGTGCATGAGCTCGTGCCGGCCGAGGTGTGGTCATGTCGCTACGGCGTCATTAACCGCTTCGAGGGGAAACTGGCAGCCTCAGGCACCAGAATCGTGAAATGCTTCCTCCACATCTCGAAGGAGGAGCAGAAGAGGCGTCTGCTTTCACGGCTCGATGACCCAACGAAGCACTGGAAGTACAACCCTGCCGACGTGGACGAGCGTGCTTATTGGGACGATTACCAGCAGGCGTACTCAGACGCGCTCGAAAAATGTGACACCGAGGCTGCGCCGTGGCATGTGGTGCCGGCAGACCATAAGTGGTACCGCAACTGGGCGATCACAATGATTCTCATCGAGCAGCTGGAAGAGATGGCGCTCACCTGGCCTCACGGGCCGGAACCCGGAGAATGCACACGTGGGGTTGGCAGCTGAGTACGTCGGTCAACTACCAGCCGGTCTGCCTTGGGAAACCGAGCTTGCTGAAGGTCCGTGGTGACGGCCTTAACCGCCAATACCGTTCCCAACAGGCCGACGATGCCGAGGACGCTATGTCACTCAAAAGATTCAGAGTTCCTGTTTCGCGAGCTCCCGAACGAGGTGATCGTCCCTGGATGGAGGGGAATGCCTCGGCCGGTGATCTCGTCGGTCGGCAGACGCATGAACACCCGATCCCGTAGGGAGGCCCATGGAGCGAGGTGGAGCCGTTCGGTACGAACGACTCGGGCGCCTTCCGCCCGCACCCCACTCCTGCAACGTGACCAACTCGGCCTGCAAGGGAACAACTCCCGTTCGTAGACGGCACGCGCCAACCGCCGGTTCCGCTGTGCGGACATCGCTTTCGGCTTGCGAGCCTAGCGACCAGGTCCTTTCTTTCTGCTGTTCAGCAGCTCGCCGATGCCGCCTGTCGATCCGTCTCCCCAAAGTGATTGACACCGCCACGGCCGGGCGATCACGAGAGTTGAGCGCCTCGAGGGCTGACATAAGGAATGAACATCAAAGGACCTATTTTCTCTTTGCGCGCGTGTGGAGCGGTGGTGATCCACGGTGGCGTGGTGACTCGGAAATGGCGGTCAGCGCGCGGTGGGTATGCGTGTGCTGAGGGTGTGCAGTGGGCGAACTAGCCGTTAACGCTGGTTGAGGGCGGCACGGCCGGCTTCGAGGCGTGCGACAGGTATACGGAATGGTGAGCAGGAGATGTAGTCCAGTCCTGCGTCGTGGAAGAAATGGACGGAGTCGGGGTCGCCACCGTGTTCACCGCATACACCGAGTGTGAGATCGGGGCGCGTAGCGCGGCCTTCCTGGGCGGCGAGGAGGATGAGCCGGCCGACTCCCTCGGTGTCGAGCGTCTCGAACGGTGAGGTCCCGAAGATTCCGCGCTGCAGGTAGCGGGCGAAGAACGCCCCTTCGACGTCGTCACGGGAGAAACCCCAGGTGGTCTGGGTGAGGTCGTTGGTGCCGAAGGAGAAGAACTGAGCAGACTCGGCGATGCGCCCGGCGGTGACTGCGGCGCGCGGGAGCTCGATCATCGTGCCGATCATCGCGTCGAGTTGCACGCCGGTACGTTCGGACTCCTCGGCGAGAACCGCTGAAATCTCCTCAGTGACCACCTGAAGCTCCTGCGCCGCACCGACTAGGGGAATCATGATCTCCGGGCGGACCTGGACACCGTCGCGGCGCGCTGCGGCGGCTGCTTGGGCGATTGCACGGACCTGCATGCCGAACAATCCGGGGACGACGATGCCCAGCCGGACTCCGCGTAGCCCGAACATCGGGTTGTCCTCGTGGAGCCGGCGCACCGCTCCGAGCAGCGCCAGGTCCTTCTCGTTTTGCTGGCCACACTGCTGGGCCAGCGCGACCCGCACCGACAGTTCGGTCAGGTCGGGAAGGAATTCGTGCAGTGGTGGGTCCAGCAGCCGGATCGTCACTGGCAGCCCGTCCATAGCGGTGAACACGTCGATGAAGTCCGCCCGCTGCAGGGGCAGCAGTTCGGCCAGCGCCGCGTCGTGTTCGGCATCGGTCTCGGCCAGGACCAGCCGCTCGACCTGCTCGCGGCGCTCGCCAAGGAACATGTGCTCGGTACGGCACAAGCCGATGCCCTGGGCGCCGAACCGCCGAGCCCGCTGCGCATCCTCGCCGGTGTCGGCGTTGGCCCGCACCACGAGCCGCCGCCGCGCGTCGGCATGGCCCATCAGCCGGTGAACCGCGCGTACCAGCTCACCCGCATTCAGGGCCTCGGAGTCCAGTGCGCCCTCGAAGTACTCCACGACCGGGGAGACCACGACCGCCACCTCACCCAGGAACACCTCGCCGGAGATGCCGTCGATGGACAGCATCTCGCCCTCCAGCACCTCGATGCCACCGGGCCCGATCAGCCGCCGGCCGACCCCGTCGATGTCGAGTTCCTCGGCGCCACACACGCACGTCTTCCCCATCCCTCGGGCGACCACGGCAGCGTGGCTGGTGCGCCCCCCGTGGCTGGTCAGCACGCCCTGCGCGGCGATCATCCCGTCCAGGTCATCAGGATTGGTTTCGCGACGCACGAGGATCACCCGCTGTCCTGCCGCTGCGCGGGCCACCGCGGTCGCGCTGTCGAACACCACCGCGCCGGTGGCCGCACCGGGGGAGGCGTTCATCCCGACCGTGAGAACCTTCGTCGCCGCGTCGGGGTCAAAGCGGGGGAACATCAGCTGCGCGAGCTGGGCACCGGTGACCCGACGCAGCGCTTCGTCTTCGTTGATCAGGCCCTCATCAACGAACTGGCAGGCGATCACGAACGCGGCCGCCGCGGTGCGCTTGCCGACCCGGGTCTGCAGCATCCACAGCGTGCCGCGTTCGATCGTGAACTCGATATCGCACAGGTCCAGGTAACGCCGCTCCAGCGTCACCATGATCTCGCGCAGGCGGCGGTATGAGACCGGGTCGAGTCGCTCCAACTCGGCCAGGGGCAAGGTGTTGCGGATGCCGGCGACGACGTCCTCGCCCTGGGCGTTGGCCAGGTAATCGCCGTAGATGCCCCGCTCACCGGTCGCAGGGTCCCTGGTGAACGCCACACCGGACCCGGAATCGGCCCCGAGATTGCCGAACACCATCGCCACCACGCTCACCGCGGTCCCCAGGTCAGCGGGGATGCGTTCCTGGCGGCGGTAGGTAATCGCCCGGGGGGACTTCCACGACTCGAATACCGCGCGAACGGTCAGCTCTAACTGCTCACGCGGGTCCTGCGGGAACTCCCGGCCGGCCTGCTTGAGCACCACCGCCTTAAACGACGCGACGATCGACTGCAGATCCGCCGCGTCCAAACCGAGATCATCCGGTGTGCCCCGCGCACGTTTCACCGCGTCGAACGCAATATCGAAATGCTCAGCATCGATCCCGAGCACGGTCTTGCCGAACATCTGAACCAGGCGCCGGTAGGAGTCCCAGGCGAAGCGCTCATCACCAGCGCTGCGAGCCAGGCCCAGCACGGACTCGTCGTTCAGCCCGACATTGAGGACGGTCTCCATCATCCCCGGCATCGAGAACGCCGCCCCCGACCGCACCGACACCAGCAGCGGATCCTCGGCGTTACCGAGGCGCTTACCCATCGCCGTCTGCAATGCCTCCAGGTGCTCGACCACTTGCCCTGCCAGCTCTGCAGGCTGCACGCCGGACTCCAGATACACCCGGCATGCCTCGGTCGTGATCGTGAACCCCGGCGGCACCGGAAGCCCCATGTTCGTCATCTCCGCAAGGTTCGCGCCCTTACCGCCGAGAAGATCCTTAAGATCCTTATTGCCCTCGACGAACGCGTATACATACTTCGGCATGCCAACCTCCTGAAAGCGCGGTAATAAGGACTACCCTCAACGCGGCCAGGTCTCAATGGAGCAGCCCCCTCAGCGCGTGTCCCCGCTATACAGCTCCAGGCGGACGGCCATCTGATGCCAACGGGGATTTGGCGGTCGGAACGCAGGAAAACTCCGGAAGTGCCGCTCGGAAGACAGCCCACCCACTACGATCGTCCTCATAAATTCAGACTCGTCTCTGGTTCTTGCCGTGACCAGATCCGAAGGTCCCTTCCATGCCTGCATCGCCGGTGTGCAGATCGCGAGCCACCGGCGCTGGTCGGCTCTCACGGTCTGGAAGGGTGCGACAATCATGTCCACGAGATCCACGGTGCGCTGGGCGTTGTCGTACCAGCCGAAGACCTTGACTAGGTCACCCCTCACGATGGTCAGGCCGTCGAGCACGCAGGCGGCGGGGTCACCCACAACTTCGTGTGACACGATCGGATCGGTCGTGTACCGCAGGATGCCCTTCAGGCGACCGTCCGACTCGACGGCGAACGTGATCGGACAGCTCGGACGCCCCCCCATGCCAGGACCTTCGGCCATTGACAACCTGCGGTGTCACCAGGGAACTCGCAATTCGGGCTTGGTCGTAGGCGAACGATCCGCCTAATGTCGCCGTCGGCACGCCACCTGACCCTTGTCGGTTGCCCGACCCGGTGATTGCATCTGCCGTAGGTCATCGACGCGAGGAGCAGGATGGTGCGCAGACCGTTCCCACCTGATGATGACGAGCGTTGGTGGACCGTTGAGGAACGTATGCGCCAGCTTGATCACCGCGCCGACGCGGTGATCGAGGTGTTGCACGTGGCGCAGGAGGTGTTCGGTTACCTTGACACTGACGCGCTGGCTTTCATCGCTGGTTCGTTGGGTGTGCCGCTGAGCAAGGTCTATGGGGTGGCCACCTTCTACTCGCATTTCACCCTTCAGGCGTACGGCGAGCACACCTGCGTTGTGTGTACGGGGACGGCGTGCCACATCAGCGGCGCCGCGGGCATCGTGGCCGCTGTGCGGGCCCACCTGGGTGTGGTGCCCGGCGAGACGACCGCGGATAGGAAGCTGTCCGTGCTCACCACTCGCTGCCCGGGCACGTGCAGCCTGGCGCCGATGGTCCTGCTGGACGGCGCGGCCATCGGACCGGTTACAGCCGATGACGTCGTCGGGCGGTTGGAGGGGCTGTGACCGGCGTCGTTCGGGCCACCGCGCATGTCTGCCAGGCCGCGAGTTGCCTGGCGGTCGGTTCTGAACAGGTGCTCCAGGCGCTTGCCGGGCGGATCGCCGAGTCCGGACTCGCCCACGTAGCGGTCAAGCGGGTTGGCTGTCTTGGCCTGTGCGCGGCTGGCCCGCTGGTCCGGATCGGCCCGACCGGTGCGTTATTCGAGCGGGTCAGCCCCGGAAGCACCGGCGCGCTGGTCGCCGCCTTGCGCGACGCTACGTCGACTGCCGCGCCGGTGTCGTCACCTGGGCC
>JAICHZ010000193.1 GCA_025924655.1 Pseudonocardiaceae bacterium
CAACCAACTCGCAAGACCCGCCGGGGCAAAGGCAAGTCGGATCCGATGGACGCGCACCTGGCGGTGCTCTACGCGCTACAGCTCACTGCCGAGAAGTTGCCCACCCCACGGGCTGACGGCGACCGCGAAGCCCTGCGCATCCTGCTGTGCGCACGCCAGGAGCTGACCACGACCAGCACCGGACAGATCAACCGTCTTAGGGGTGGGAACCGAATACGCCAGAAAGGGGCCGCGGCCGCGTGTAGCCCCTGGTCAAGGCCAGTCTTAGGGGGGCGCGGCGGGAGTGGCTAGGGTTGGTCGGTCCTGGTCGTGACTGGCTGGAGTGTCGGGTTGGCGTCGATCGATCGGACCGCCTATCCGCGGTTCAAGCGGGTGGTGTCCGCTCGGGAGCTGGCCGAGGCGTTCACCCCGACCCCTGATGAGATCACGTGGGCGCGGGGTCGTACCCACAGCGATGAGCACTTCCTGGCTTTGGTCGTGCGGCTGAAGTCCTACCAGCGTTTGGGGTACTTCCCGAAGCTGGACGCCATCCCGGCCGTGGTGATCAACCACGTGCGCACCGCGATTGAGCTGACCGAGGATGTGGACGCCGAGACCGACGCCGACCGCACTGCGAAGCGCCACCGGGAGTTCGTCCGCAAGTACGTGGGCGTGACGTATGAGTCGGCGAAGGTGCGGTTGGTGGCCGAGAAAGCGATCCGCGAGGCGGTGCAGACCAAGGACAACCCGGCCGATCTGATCAACGTCGCGTTGGAGGAGCTGGTCCGGGAACGGTGTGAGCTGCCCGGCTACACCACGCTGGACGCGATGACCGCGACGATCCGCACCGAGGTCAACGGCAGGTTCCACGTGATGGTCGCGGCCCGCCCCGATCGGGCCGCTCGTGCCGGGCTGGACCGGCTGTTGCTGGTCGACCCGGCTACCCGGCGCAGTGATTTCGACCGGATCAAGACCCCGGCCAAGGCGCCGACGTTGGGCAAGTTCAAGCAGCGTCTGGCCCACTTGCGGGAGCTGGACACGCTGGGGCCGACCGAGGCGTGGCTTCACGGCGTGCCGCCGAGCAAGATCGCGCACTTCGCCGGTGAAGCGAAGGTGGCCAACGTCGACGACATGCGCAAATGCGGGGACGCCAAGCGGGTCATGCTGCTGATCAGCCTGCTGCACCAGCAGCGCATCGAGGCCCGCGATGAGGTGGTGACCATGTTCTGCAAGCGCATGGCCGCCATCCACAAGAAGGGCAAGGAGCGGCTGGAGGAGCTGCGCGAGGCGTATCGGGCCGAGTCCGAGCGGTTGATCGGTGTGTTCGGCGAGGTGTTGGCCGGTGCCCGGGAGGCGACCGCACCGCCCGGTGTGGACTCCGATAGCCAGACCCCGGCTCCGCCGCGTGATTGCGTCGACGGCCCGCCCGATGATGAGGTCGCGCAGCGGGCCGGGCGGGTGCTGCTCAAGACCCTGGAGTCCGCTGGCGGGCTAGACGAGCTGTCGGCAGCGCACGAGGCGGTGTCGGCCCATCACGGCAACAACTACCTGCCGCTGCTGGAGGGGTTCTACCGCTCGCACCGGTCGGCGCTGTTCACGCTGGTCGACTCACTGGAGCTGGAGCCGACGACCGCGGACCGCAGCGTGCTGGACGCGGTGGAGTTCATCCGCGCTAACCGCGACCGGCGCAGCGACTGGATACCGACGAAGACCACCCACACCGTCGAGGGCCAGGACATCACCCTGGCCGTCGACGTGGAGGCGTTCGCCTCGGCGGGGTGGCGCAAGGTGCTGTGCGTCAAGGCGCGGCCGGGGATGCTGGCGCGGCGGCAACTGGAGGTGTGCGTGTTCTCCCAGCTGGCCACCGAGCTGCGTTCCGGGGACGTGGCGGTGGCCGGATCGGACTCCTACGCCAACCTCAACTCCCAGCTCATGTCCTGGGATGAGTGCGCGCCGCTGGCCGCGCGGTTCTGCGAGCAGGCGGGCATCCCGACCGAGGCCACCGACCTGGTGGCCTACTACAAGGCGCAGCTCACGCGCACCGCGTCCGAGGTGGACGCCGGCTACCCCGCGAACACCGATCTGGTGTTGGCCGAGGGCAAGCCGGTGCTCAAGCGCCGCAAGGGCGCTGACCGCCGGCCCAGCGCGCTGGCACTGGAACAGGCGATCCACCAGCGGTTGCCCGAACGCAGCCTGTTGGACATCCTCACCCGCGCTGCCTACCTGACCGGCTGGCCCCGCCACCTCGGCCCGGCCTCGGGGTCGGACCCGAAGATCCGCGGCGACACCCTGGGCCGCTACGTCCTGACCGCTTATGCCTACGGAGGAAATCTCGGGGCGGCTGAGGTGGCCCGGCACATGCGCGGCAAGGTCTCCGCGCACGAGATCTACACCGCGGGCAACAAGCACTCCACCGCCGACAAGGTCCACCAGTGCTCGACGGACGTGATCAACGCCTTCACCACACTGGACGTGGCCGCAATGTGGGGCGACGGGCAGGTCGTCGCCGTCGACGGCTCCCAGGTCGACACGTGGGAGAACAACCTGCTGGCCGAATCTCACATCCGCTACGGCGGCTACGGCGGCCTGGCCATGAGGTTCGTGTCCGACTCGTTCATCGCCCTGTTCAGCCACTTCGTTCCCTGTGGGGCGTGGGAGGCGGTGTTCATCATCGACGGGTTGCTGCGCAACGACTCCGACGTTCAACCCGACACCATCCACGCGGATACCCAAGGCCAATCGCTGCCTGTTTTCGGCCTCGCCGCGCTGCTGGGGTTCGAGCTGCTGCCGCGCATCCGCAACTGGCACGACCTGAACTTCTACCGGCCCGACGCGACGACCCGGTACTGCCACATCGACTCGTTGTTCGGCGACAACGCCATCGACTGGGACCTGATCGCCCGACATTGGACCGACTTGCTCCGCACCAGCATCTCCATCCGGGAGGGCCGGGTCTCCTCGGTGACGCTGCTACGCCGGCTGGGTAACCACTCGCACAAGAACCGCCTCTATCGGGCGTTCCGGGAGCTGGGCCGCGTCATCAGGACGGTCACGTTGTTGCGGTACTTGTCGGAGCCGGGGCTGCGGGAGCAGATCACCGCGATCACCAACAAGGCCGAAGGGTTCCACAACTACTCGGAGTGGCTGATGATCGGGGGCAAGCTCATCGG
This sequence comes from Pseudonocardiaceae bacterium, assembly GCA_025924655.1. Lineage (GTDB taxonomy): Bacteria > Actinomycetota > Actinomycetes > Mycobacteriales > Pseudonocardiaceae. The sequence continues at coordinate 3,150 of JAICHZ010000193.1, forward strand.
GCACAACGACCCCGAGCACCAGGAGCGGGTGATCAAATTCAACGAGCTTCTCGCCAACTGCTCGATCTACTCGACCGCGCTGGACATCACCGACGCGGCCAACCAGCTCGCGGCCGAGGGCTACCCGGTCGACACCGACGACCTGGCCACCATCACCCCCTACATCCAGCACACGATCCGCAGGATGGGCGATCTCGTGCTCAACCTGGCCCCACCGCAGGAGATGCCGGTGACCCGCCTGGACCTGGAACCGCGGGTGCTGTTCGCCGCACGCAGTTGACTACCGCAAACCGCTCGATACAAGGCGTTGCGGAGGTTCTCGCAAACGCTCGATTGCTAGAAGAAGATCAATAGCTAGGTACAGGCGGGCGCCGGAGCCCGCTTCCTTCTCAGAACCCATTCTCAAGCAAGCGGCATGGCGAGCACGTTCTGAGAGATGTTTGTGAGACGATTTGGGAGTGAGCAGCGAGCCGGAAGCCACCACCACCTCCGATGCCGATGAGGTCGAGCGGCACCCGTGCCCCCGTTGCCTGGTCGAGCCCGGGTCGCCGTGCCGGTCCCGTTCGGGCGCGGTCGCCGGGACCTACCACACCGGCCGGTTCACCAAGGTCGCGCGGCTGGCGAAGCAACTGCGTGTGCCGACGCCGGCCGACCGCGGTCTGGGCCAGCCGTGGCGGCCGGGCACCCCGCCGCCGGCGCCCATCCCCTCGGACACCCCGACCGCGGACATCCGCGTCGGCTACGCCCGCTGCTCGCACCTCACCCAGGAACTCCAATCCCAACTCGACGCCCTGGCCGGGCACGGCATCGGCCGCGACAAGATCTTCGCCGAGAAGGTCTCCACCCGCGTGCGGGTCCGCCCGAAGTTCGAGGCAGCCCTGGACGCTGCTCGGCAGATCAAGGCCCACGCCCCGCACTGCCGGGTCATCCTCACCGTCTACGAGATGAAACGGCTGGGTCGCGACTCCGCCGAGCTAACCGCGCTGGCCGACCACCTCACCGCGCACGGCATCGCTCTGGAGATGCTGGCCGGGCCGTTGACCGGGATCTACGACCCGAGCGGCACCGGGCGGGTGTTGTTCGCGTTCTTCGCCGCGATGGCCGAGACCGAACGAGAGAACATCCGCGAGGCCACCCTGGAGGGGCTCAACGCCGCCGCACGCAAGGGAAACCACGGTGGCCGGCCGCCGGTGATCACCGACGACATGCTGCACACGGTGCTGCGTCGGCGCGCGAAGGGCGAGTCGGTGGACTCGATCCGGCCGGACCTGCTCATCCCCACCGGCAAGCGCAAGGGCCGCAACCCGAGCCTGGCCAGCATCTACCGGGCGTTGGCCGGGCACGACAAGGCGCGATCCCATCCCGAGGCCGTCGAACAGGCCCACGCCGAGTTCGCCCTGCATACCACCAGCCAGACGTGAGGAACCCGATAACCAGCCACGTGGCGGACAACCCGGCGGATAGGACCCCGACGGCACCGAACAGGTGGCCGATCACCGTGGCGATGACGATCTGGAGTGGACACCGACTCGGTGAGCGGGTCTCAGCGCACCAGAAGCCTGGCGAGGTAGTCGGCGGGCTCGGGCTCGTCTTCGACCAGGATCAGGTCGTCTTCCAGCTCCCGCAGCGCCTCGACCGGGTCGATGCCGTCCAGCTCGGCGAGGCGCAACTGCCAGGCAAGCCTGCCGAACAGGTTGTCGGCGACGATCCTCTCGGCAACGGGAGCCGGGAGCACCGCCCGTACCGCCTGCTCGGCCCGGATTTCCTCAAGCTCGCGCATGTCGAGATCCTTCCACCCCGTCCCCGACTCAAGCCAAGCGGACGGTATCGAACTATGCCCAGGCGCGCCGCTCCCCTCAGACTGGCCTTGACCAGGGGCTACACCCGGCCGCGGCCCCTTTCTGGCGTATTCGGTTCCCACCCCTCTTAAGGCTCTGTTGCGCGACGGAGATGACACCGACCGTCGTCTCGCGCGAGGCAGGCTCACCGACACCACCCTGTCTGGGCTGGCCCGGCGCCGCCTGCCTCGTGAAGCCAGCCGACAGCGAGCCGTGCGCCACGGCGAGATCCGCCGTGTTGCCCGGCGTTGAAGATGCCGATGAGTGAGGCGTTGTGAGTGCCGATGGTGGGGGGCGAGAAAACCCCGCCGGGTGTTGCTGCGGCGGGGTTTCGTCGGTGGGTGCCGGTCGTTGTGGGCGAGGTGCCGGTGGTGTCAGTCGATGACCTCAGTGACCGCGGCGCGGGCTGCGGTGTCGTCGACGAGGTTTTTTCCGGTGGCGAAGGTGGCGACTAGCGATTGCAGGGCGAGGTTGTTCACCGCGCGGGGGTAGCCGCGGGCGGTGGTGTGGATCAGGTTCAGCGCGTCCTCGGTGAACAGTTGATCTGGGCGGCCGGCGAGGTTGAGGTGGTGGGAGATGTAGCTGGTGGTCTCCGGCGCGGTCATGCCTGGCATGGTGTAGCGCAGCGCGGTCCGTTGTTCTAGCGCGGCCAGGACCGCGAGTTTCATGGTGCGCCGTAAGGTGGGCTGGCCCACGAGCAGGCAGGCCAGCGGCGAGTCCTGGTCCATCGACTGGTTGGTCAGCATCCGGATGGTCTCCAGCTGCTCGTAGGTCAGCAGGTGCGCCTCGTCGAGGACCAGGACGGGGGTGCGTCCGCGTTCTTCTCGTTCCGCGGCGAGGGCTTTGCCGGCCTGAACGGTTAACCGGGACCCGAGGTGCGCGGTGGGCTGGCCGAACGCGCCGACGATCTGCTCGTGGATGCCGCGGACCCCGATCAGCGGGTTCGGCAGGTAGATCACCGTGTGTTTCGAGGGGTCGAGGCCGGAAAGGACGGTGCGAATGGAGACGGTTTTGCCTGCTCCGACTTCGCCGGTGATGACGCCGATGGAGCGTTCGCTGATGCACCAGCTGATGCGGGCGACGGCTTCGTTGTGGGAGGTGTGGCGGTGCAGCATGCCGGGGGCGAGGTCGCGTCCGAAGGGCATGCGGGTGAAGCCGTAGTGCGCTTGCAATTTTTCGATCACCAGGGTTCTCCAGGAAAGTCGCTGTCATGAGGGAACGGGGTCATTCGGTGCCGGCGGTGGCGTCGGTGCCGGGTGGTGGCGGCTGGGGTGGGTTCCAGCCGAGGGCGGCGTAGTTGACCTTCGCCGCGAGCTCGGTGGTGTGGGTGTTGTCGATCAGGCCGAGGTAGTCGATGCCGGTGGTCGGCTTCGGTGGCTCGGCTGGGACCTCGGGCTTGGCTTTGGGGTGGGAGTGCCGGGTGATTTGAAACGGCAGGGCAGTCCCCGCGTCCTGGCCGTCGCTGCGGACGCGCAGGACCGTCAGGTCGAACGGGTCGAACACCAGCTCGACCTTCCGGCCAACCAGTCCGGGATCGACCTGATAACGGTTGCCGTGCAAGGAAACGAGGGCGGTTTTGGAGACGGTGCGGTATTCCGACCAGCGGAACGCCTCCGCCAGATCCGTCGGCGCCGGGACCGGATAGGGGCCGCCTTCTAGCCAGCGTGCCAGCGGCGCGGCGGCGGTCTCGGAATGCACCCGGCGGTGATAGACGGTCTCGACCCAGGCGGTGAATAACCGGTTCATCTCCGCCAGATCCGTGACTTGGCGGCCGGGTTCACCGTCGCCGGAGGCGATCTCGACAATGAATTCGCTGGTCACGGTCCTGAAGAACCGTTCGATCTTCCCTCGGCCTTGCGGGCGGCCGGGTGCGGAGTGGACCAGCTTGATCCCGAGTTTCGCGCAGGCCCGCAGCAGCCACGAGTCGACGAACGCCGACCCGTTGTCGACGTAGACATACTCGGGCACCCCGCGCGCGGCCAGCGCGGGGCGCAGGGCGGCGGCGAGGCGGACGGTGTCCTCGGCGAAACCCCAGCGGTGCCCGACGATCGCGCGGGACTGGTCGTCGAGGAAGGCGAACATTCTG
>JAICHZ010000194.1 GCA_025924655.1 Pseudonocardiaceae bacterium
CAAGCCTGGCGCGACGCCGTGGAGGTCGTCGCGATGGACGGGTTCACCGGGTTCAAGACCGCCGCGGCCGAGGAGCTGCCCGACGCCGTGGCGGTGATGGATCCCTTTTATGCCGAGGTCCTGGTTATGCCGATGTCGTGGCGTCGTGCCTAGTCAGCGTGGGTCACGGTGGGTATGTGGTCGGCATAATCAGAGGGCCTGGAGGAAGGCGAGGAGGGCGTCGTCGGGGACCTTGTAGCGTCCCGGTTTGGTTCCGGTGGGCCGGGTTCGAGCGAGGGCGTCCTCCTTGGTTTTCATGTTGGCGTGCAGGTAGATCTGGGTGGTTTCGATGCTCTCGTGGCCCAGCCAGAGCGCGATGACGCTGCTGTCGATCCCGGCGGCCAGAAGCCGCATGGCTGCGGTGTGCCGCAGGACGTGGGCGGTCACGTTCTTGCTGGTCATGCTCGGGCAGGATTGGGCCGCGGCGGCGGTGTGGAGTGCCAGCCGGGCAGCGACGGCGTCGTGGCTCATCTGTGTTCCTGCCCGGGTGGGGAACACGAACGCCTCAGCTGTGGGGGCGTTGGCTGTGAGTTCTCTCAGGACGCTGACGGTCTGGCGGTCCAGGGGTGTGATGCGGTCCTTGCGGCCCTTCCCGTGGCAGACGACGTGTGGGGCGGTGCCGAGGTGGACATCGGTGAGTTTGAGTGTGGTGAGTTCGCCGACACGCATCCCGGTGGTGACCGCGACTTGGATCAGCGCGTGGTCGCGACGTCCGGCCACGGTGGAGCGGTCGGGTGCGGCCAGCAGGGCGGTGACCTCGGCCGGGCTGAGGTAGGTGATGTCGGTGCGGTGGGCTCGTTTCGCCGGGATCGCCAGGACCCGGCCGATCGTGGCGGCGTGCTCGGGATGGTGGTAGGCGGCGTAGGAGAACAGCGAGTGCACCGCCGCCAGGCGGGCGTTGCGGGTGGTGATGGCGTTGCCGCGTTCGGTTTCGAGGTGGGTCAGGAAGCCGGTGATCAGGTCGGTGTCTAGCTGGGAGAGGTCCAGCGCCGCCGGGGCGGTGCCGGTGGTCTGGGCGGCGTAGCGCAGCAGCAGTCGCCAGGTGTCGCGGTAGGCGGCGATGGTGTGCGCGCTGGCTCCGTACTGGCTGGCCAGCCGGGTGGTGAAGAAGGCTTGCAGGATCGGTGCCAGCTGTGTCATGGCCGGCTCCGCTCGCCGTCCACGCCGGTGGCTTCGAGGCGCTGGGTCGCGGCGGCCAACAGTTCTGCGGTGCCGCTGAGGTACCAGTAGGTGTCACTGGGTTCGGTGTGTCCGAGCCAGGTGGACAGGACCGGGAGGACGACCGCGGGGTCGGCCCCGGACCGGTAGGCGTCGAGCATGGTCGAGACCGCGAAGGCATGGCGGAAGTCATGTAGCCGCGGCCGACACGACGATGAGGCTGGCCTCAGCCCGGCCTGGTGGACCAGCCCGCGGAATGTCTGCTGGACGGTGGTTGGCCGCAGCCGGGTGCCCTTGGTCGAGATCAGCAGCGCGGGGCAGGCCGCCGCGGGCAGCAGCCGGTCGCGTTGGTGGAGGTAGCCGGTCAAGGCGTCGACCACGGTCGGGTGCAAGGGGAGCATCCGGATCTTGTCGTACTTGCCCCGGACCGTCAGGGTGCCGCCATCCTGGTCGAGGCTGGCGATGTCCAAGGCGACGACCTCCCCGGTGCGGATCCCGGTGGCGGCCATCAACCCGATCAGGGTCTGGTAGGTCGCGGCCCGCAGCTCGGGCCGTAGCAGACCAGCGGCCGCCAGCAGAGACTGGATCTCCTTGGCGGTGTAGATGTAGGGGGCGACCGGGGTTGGCCTTGCCGGGAGGAGTCGGGCCGGTGGGACCTCGATGTCGGGGTCCTGACAATGGGCCCACCGGGCGAAGCACCGGATGGCAGAGAGCCGCAGCGCCTGGGTGCGTGGCGTGCCGGCGGGGGGCGCCGTCGCGAACTCGACGGCGTGCTCGACGCTCACGCCCTGGCTGTCGTGTTCGTGCAGGTAGGCCAGGTACCGGCGCAGAATGTGTTCGGCGTTGTCGAGCTTGTATCCCAGCGAGCGGCGCACCCGCAGGTAGTCGGCGACCAGCTCGTGCAACTCCTGGAGTTGCTCCGGCGCCGTGCTCACGACACGCCGCCGACGCTCGGCCTTGTCGGCCATGGGCGGGCCAGCGCCGCCAGCCTGGTCTGGTCGGTCTTGGCGTAGATCGTGGTCGTGGCCGGGCTGGCATGACGGAGCAGGTGAGCGACCTCCTCCAAGCTCGCCCCCGCGTTGAGAGTGCGGCTCGCGGTGGTATGGCGTAGCCGGTGGGCATGGACCGTGCCCAGCCCGGCCCGGCGCGCGGCCCGGGCCACGATGCAGCTGACTCCCGAGGGGGCCAGCTCGGTATGCGGCGCGACGGCTCGCACGAACACGGTCCGGGTCGTGGTCTGGGGTCGCCCGTCGCGCAGGTAGTCCACGAGTGCCTGGCCGACGTCGACCGGCAGCGGCAGCCGGTCGATCCGGTTGCCCTTGCCATGGATGGTCACTGTCCCGGCCTGCCAGTCCACGTCCTCGAGCCGCAGCACGGTGAGTTCGGCGCAGCGCAGTGCCAACCGGTGCAACACGGTGATCACCGCGAAGTCCCGGCGGCCCACCGGGCCCGAGCGATCGCAGGCGCCCAGCAGCGCGTCGACCTGGATTGGGGTCAGTGCCTGGGGCAGCCCGGACAGCCTGCGGTGCGCCACCGCCGGAACCGCGCCGACAAGGTCAACCTCGATCATCTGCTCCTCGTGCAGGAAACCCAGGAACGAGCGCAGCGCGCACGCGGTCATCTGGGCCGTCTTCCGCGTCATCGCGGGCAGGTGCGAAGTCAGGAACGAGGCGACGTCGCCGGCGGTCAACTCCGCGAACCCCACCTGCCCCCCACCATCGATCCTGTCCTGGACGAACCCGGTGACCCAGTGTGCGTACGCGTGAGCGACGGGAACACTCAGGCCACGCTCGTCGATCAGGTATCGGCGATACCGGGCCAACAACACCTCGGCCGGCGACGACGGCGCCGGCACCACTGCCGCCGGAGCCACACCTTCGCGTCGCAGATACCCCAGCATCGGCTCCAGCGCTTGCAGTGAGTAGTGGCTGGTGTAACTGACTCTGCGGACGGCCAGGAACCGCTCGATCACCGGGCCCGTCAGGTCACCCGGCCCCATGCTGTGGGACTCCAGCCACCGCGACAGGTGAGCCGCGAGCTGCATCTGCGCTGTCGCGGAGGTAGTCGTGTAGCCGAGCAGTGCGAGTTCCTCGACCAGCCCTGACGCGAACCGCGTCAAGGGCCCGGTGAACCGAACGTGGGACGGATCGGGAGTCGAATGCATGAGCCTGGTTCCTTCCAGTCGGAGAAGGAACCAGCCTCACGCCGAGCCGGATTATGCCGACCACACCACCGCGGAACCCCTGCCCCGCAAGCGATTCCCGGCCGACATCGGCATAACCAGGACCTCGGCATAAAAGGGATTATGCCGATGTCGGCATAATCCCTTCCACGTCGTCAAGCTCGGCACCCAAGCCGTCGACGAGGTCAGGAGACGGGTGCAGCAGGAGATCCACGGCCACCGCGGTCGCAAGGACGACCCGCTCTACGGGATCCGGATGATCCTGCGCTGCGGCCAGGAGCGGCTCACCGACAAGCAGCGAGCCCGGCTCGAGCGGGCGATCTGGGCCGACGAACGTGGGTTTCCCCTCGTAGCGTGGAGACATCGCCTTTGAGGAGATGATCCGGCGATGACGACGAGGAACTATCGGAAGTTCGACGAGGACTTCAAGCAGGGCGCTGTGGCGTTGGTGGCGGAGACCGGGAAGCCGATCGCTCAGGTGGCCCGGGAGCTGGGTGTCAACGAGGGCACGCTGGGCAATTGGTGTGCCAGGGCCCGCGATGCGGCTGGTGCGGGTAACGGTGAGTTGAGCGAGACCGAGCGGGCCGAGCTGGCTCGGCTGCGGAAGGAGAACACCGAGCTGCGGATGCAGCGTGATGTGCTAATAGGACACGTCGAAGAACGGGTCAGGGCACGCCGAAGCCGACGTCTGGTGATGTCTTAGCCCATCGAGGTTCTCGCTTGAGACCGACGCGTCTCGGCGTGTCCCCCCGTCTTCGGTGCCGGGGTAACCCAAGAGTCGGTCGTGGTCCGAGCCCGCCCGCGGGGTGGCGTCTTTGATGTGCCGAGCCGGTGAGCTCTCTGCTGAGAACCGACGTCCCTGCTGGTCGCTGGGATCGCGAACGGCTCTATCGGAGGTCAGGCCATCGAGCCTTGCTATTAGGTCGCCGCGCGGTGCCACCGGTGCTTCGGGCCGGGACAATTGTCGACTACTGCGAAGGGGATCACATGGCAGTGTTCTGCGGCATCGACTGGGCCGAGGGTCACCACGACATCGCGCTCGTGGACGAGGAGGGGACGCTGGTCGCGAAGCGGCGTATCGACGAAAGCCTGGATGGGATCGCCGAGCTGACCGCGATGCTCGCTGCCGCGGGAGACACCGCGGAGGAGCCGATCCCGATCGCGATCGAGACACCGCGGGGACTGTTGGTCGCGGCGCTGCGAGCAAGTGGCCGGCCGATCTACCCGATCAACCCCCTGGCGGTCGCTCGGTATCGGGAGCGGACCTCGGTGTCGGGCAAGAAGAGCGACCATGTCGATGCGATGGCGTTAGCCAACATCTTGCGTACCGACGCCCGTCTGCATCGGATGTTGCCAGACGACTCTGAGCTGGCCGCTCGATCACCGTCCTTGCCCGCGCCTACCAGGACGCGGTGTGGCGACGAACCAAGATCGTGCAGGAGTTGCGGGCTCGGCTGCGCGAGTACTACCCGGGTTTCTTGTCCGCGTTCGCAGCCGGATCTGGCTCCGGTCGTGGTCTGTCGACCACACAGTTGGCCGGCAGTGATGCCCGTGCGGTGTTGGCGCTCGCACCAGGTCCCGCGGAGGGCCTGAGGCTGTCCAAAGCACGGGTCGAAACCGCGCTGCGCCGCGGCGGACGACAGCGCCGCGTCGGAAGCTTGGCCGGCACCATCGTGACGGCACTGCGCCTCCCACAGCTGCGCCAGGACCCGGCGGTGGAGCAGGCGATGGCCCTCGAGGCAGTCACGTTGCTCGGCGTGCTCAACGCGGTCTGCGACTCCGTCGAGCAGCTCGCGCAGTCGATGGGTGAGGCGTTCGCCCAGCACCCGGACTACCAGATCATCACCAGCTTCCCCGGGCTCGCCGACATCTCCGGTGCGATCGTGCTGGCCGAGATCGGCGACGACCGGGCCCGGTTCGCTGACGACCGTGCCCTGAAGGCCTTCGCCGGCTCGGCGCCAGTCACCAGGTCCTCAGGCAAGTCCCGCACCGTGACCCGACGACGGACCAAGAACAACCGTCTCGCCGGCATCGGCTACTCCTGGGCGTTCACCGCCGCCGCCCGCCCCTCACCGACACGCGAGCACTACCTGCGCCGCCGCGGCCGCGGCGACGGGCATCCGGCCGCGCTGCGGCACCTGTTCAACAAGATGCTCGGCCAACTGCACCACTGCCTGGCCACCGGCCAGACCTACGACCCGATCCGGGCATTCCCCCACGGAGCAACCAGCAACGCCGAACACGCCGCCAGACCTGCTGCTTGACACGTTGGAAACATCGGAGGTCTCAAGCGTTCGGTGGCCCTCTGGGTGGACGAGGCGATGGGCCGGTAGCGGGGCCGGTCGAGGTGGCTTCCTTCATCGCTGCCCAGAGGGTGCAGCACCAGGTCCCGTTCGCGACCGCATGCCGGGCCTTGTCGGTGTCCCAGGCGTGGTTCTACAAGTGGCGCCACGGCGACCCCTCGCCACAGCATGCCCGGCGGGAGCAGCTGAAGATCGCGATCGCTCGGCTGTTCGCCAAACATCGCGGCACCTACGGGTCGCCGCGGATCACCGCGGACCTGCGTGATGAGGGCTGGAAGGTCAGCGAGAACACCGTCGCGGCGTTGATGGCCGAGCTTGACCTTGCCGCGCGACGCAAGCGGCGGCGCAAGCAGACCACCCGACAGGGCCGGGGCTGGTGGCGGGCACCGGACCTGATCGGCCGGAACTTCGGCACCGATCGGCTCAACCACAAGTGGTACGGCGACGGCACCGAGATCCCCACCGACGAGGGCAAGCTCCATCTCGACTCGGTGCTGGACATGGGTTCGCGGCGGATCATCGGGTTCGGGCTCGGTGAGCATCACGACGCCGCCTTGGCCACCGTGGCCCTGCAGATGGCGGTCGCGGTCCGCGGCGGCACCGACGCCCTCAGCCAAGCCGGGAACCAAGCCGGGGGCGAGGTGATCATGCACACCGACCAGGGCAGCGAGTACACCGCGGCGACCTACCAGACCGCCTGTGGCCGGGTCGGCATCAGCCAGTCCATGGGCCGGGTCGGCTCGGCGCTGGACAACGCGGTCATCGAGTCCTGGCACTCCACCGTGGAGTTCGAGCTGCGCAAGCTCGAACACTTCACCACCAAGGCCCAGGCCCGTCGCCGGGTGGCGGAGTGGATCGAGGACTACAACCACAACCGGCGTCACTCCGCGCTCGGGATGCTCAGCCCGATCCAGTTTGAGCTCGCCCTCCAGGCACCACAACTGGAGCAGGTGGCATGACGAACCGGCTCCCGCGCACCAAGCATGACCCCGTCCTCGCCGGCGTCAAGGCCACGCCCTTCGGGTGGCCTACGGCCAGCCCTGACCCCGGCTCCGGGCGCGGTCCCACGGCAGCGAGCGGCAGCCCGCTGTCAACCATCACACAAAATCAGGCCTCCACGGTTTCAGGGGATTGCCGGGAGGTCCGAGATCGACATACGACAAGCCAACCAGGCACCACCGACACCCAACCCGGTTATCCACAGGGTTTGGTGGATAGTCTCTGAAAAAGTTCCAGAATCTTTTCGGGACGCCTTTCACTCGATGTTCTGTGGTCGGCAATCCCCTGAAACCGTGGAGGCCTGATTTTGTGTGATGGTTGACAGCGGGCTGCCGCTCGCTGCCGTGGGACCGCGCCCGGAGCCGGGGTCAGGGC
>JAICHZ010000195.1 GCA_025924655.1 Pseudonocardiaceae bacterium
CACCACCGCCCCGGCCCCGCAGCAAGTTGCGATCAACGATATCGGGACGGAGGAGGACTTTCTCGCCGCCATCGACAAGACGATCAAGTACTTCAACGATGGCGATATCGTCGAAGGCACCATCGTCAAAGTCGACCGTGATGAAGTGCTGCTCGATATTGGCTACAAGACCGAGGGTGTTATCCCCTCCCGGGAACTGTCCATCAAACATGACGTCGACCCAGCGGATGTCGTGTCCGTGGGCGACGAGGTCGAGGCCCTCGTTCTCCAGAAGGAGGACAAGGAAGGCCGGCTGATCCTGTCCAAGAAACGCGCCCAGTATGAGCGCGCCTGGGGGAATATAGAAACCCTCAAGGAGAACGAGGAGCCGGTGCGCGGCACCGTCATCGAGGTGGTCAAGGGTGGTCTGATCCTCGACATCGGGCTGCGCGGCTTCCTGCCCGCCTCGCTGGTCGAGATGCGCCGGGTCCGCGACCTCCAGCCCTACGTGGGCCGAGAGTTGGAAGCCAAGATCATTGAGCTGGACAAGAACCGCAATAACGTAGTGCTCTCCCGGCGCGCTTGGCTTGAGCAGACCCAATCCGAGGTGCGCAGCGAGTTCCTGCACCAGCTGGCCAAGGGTCAGGTTCGCAAGGGTCAGGTTTCCTCGATCGTCAACTTCGGTGCGTTCGTGGATCTCGGTGGGGTAGACGGTCTGGTGCACGTCTCGGAGCTGTCCTGGAAACACATCGACCACCCCAGCGAGGTTGTCGAGGTCGGCCAGGAAGTCACCGTCGAGGTGCTTGACGTCGATCTGGAGCGCGAGCGGGTGTCGCTTTCGCTCAAAGCGACCCAAGAAGACCCGTGGCGCCAGTTTGCTCGTACTCACCAGATCGGGCAGATCGTGCCCGGGAAGGTCACCAAGCTGGTGCCTTTCGGCTCGTTCGTCCGGGTCGAGGAAGGCATCGAAGGTTTGGTGCACATCTCCGAGCTCTCGCAGCGACATGTCGAGATCCCTGAGCAGGTCGTGCAGGTCGGCGACGACGTGATGGTCAAGGTCATCGACATCGACCTGGACCGCCGACGGATCTCTCTGTCGCTCAAGCAGGCGAACGAGGGACTGTCCCCGGAGATGGAGTTCGACCCGGCGCAGTACGGCATGACCGCCGAGTACGACAGCGAGGGCAACTACATCTACCCCGAGGGCTTCGACCCGGAGACCAACGACTGGCTCGAAGGCTACGACAAGCAGCGTCAGGAGTGGGAGCGCGCCTACGCCGAAGCGCAGGTCCGTTTCGAGCAACACCGCAAGCAGGTCGTCAAAGCGAGCGAGGCTGACTCGGAGGCGGCTGAGGATCAGAACTACTCGTCTGAGACGGCGGAGGCGGCTACCCCCAGCAGCAGCACCAGCAGCACCAGCAATGCTGACGCCGGGGGTTCGCTTGCCAGTGACGAGCAGCTCGCAGCGCTGCGGGAGAAACTCTCCGGCGGCGTGTAGCAGGGCGGCGTTTAACAGGGAAGGGCCACGATCGTCCGATGCTGCGCGTCGGGCTGACCGGAGGCATGGGGTCCGGTAAGTCGATGGTCGCCGCCCGGCTCGCACAATGGGGGGCGTCGATCATCGACTCGGACCGGATCGCCCGCGAGGTGGTCAGGCCCGGTAGTGACGGTCTGCGCGCGGTGATCGGCGAGTTCGGCGAGGGGATCCTCGCCGCGGATGGGTCGCTGGACCGATCGGCGTTGGCGGCGCGGGTGTTCAGCGACGCGGGAACCCGAGCCCGACTCAATGGGATCGTGCACCCGCTGGTCGCGGCCCGCTCCGCGGAGCTGGTCGCGGCCGCGCCGGTCGGCGCCATCGTGGTGCAGGACATCCCGCTGCTCGTCGAGGCCGGGATGGCAGCCGGGTTCCCGCTGGTGATCGTGGTACACGCGGACGCTGCGGTGCGGCTACGCCGGCTGGTCGAGCAGCGCGGCATGGCGGAGTCCGACGCCGCAGCGAGACTCGCTGCCCAAGCCACTGACCAGCAGCACCGCGCTGCCGCGGACATCTGGTTGGACAACAACGGCAGCCGGGACGACACCCTCTCAGCAGTTGACCGGCTGTGGGCTCAGCGGCTGGTGCCTTTCGAGACAAACCTGCGCCACGGTCGTCCGGCTGCGCGCGCTTGCACTCCGATCGTGGTCGCGCCGGATACGGGATGGCCGGAGCAGGCGCAGCGGGTGATTGCACGGCTTGCCGCGGTGGCGGGCCGGCGCGCGCACCGCGTCGATCACATCGGCTCTACTGCGGTTCCCGGCCTTACGGCCAAGGATGTGCTGGACATCCAAGTGGTGGTCGCTGACCTCGCTGCGGCGGAGCAACTCGCTGACGACCTGATCGGCGCGGGACTCATCCGGCGGGACGGTCGTTGGTACGACATCGCCCACGACGGCACCACCCGAGACAAAGCGATGGCGATCAACGCCGATCCCGGTCGGGCAATCAACTGCCATATCCGGCCAGCCGACTCGCCCGCCTGGCGCGATGCCCTACTGCTGCGGGACTGGCTGCGAGCCCATCCCGATGGTGTTAGGGAGTACGCCGAGCTCAAGCACCGGCTCGCTGCGCAGCAGTGGGACAGCATCGACGCCTACGCCACCGCGAAGTCACCGTTCGTGGCCAGCGCTCTGGATCGAGCGCAGCGGTGGGCCATGCGGACCGGCTGGGTGGTGGGCTGAGACCCACGTCAGTGCCGGCTCCAGGTCGGTGCGGCGCCCACCGTGGACAGCCACCTATCCAACTGGTAGCCATGCCGGGCCAGGCCCTCCAGGGTCCGGTACATGGTGACCAGCGCCGCCTGGGCGGCTGAGCGGTCGAGCAGCCCGGCGAGGACCGCGGCCAGCAACTCGTCAGTGTCGAGTACGTCGACTCCGTGACCAGTGCGGAGCACGAGGTCCAGGTAGTGGTCCTCGGTGCGCCAGCACCGAGGGTCGACGTCGATGTGCACCACGTCGACGTAGAATTGAAAATCTCGTTCGTGGCCCGGAGGGTAGAACCAGTCAGTGATCCGCAGCCCGATGTCGGGCAACAGCCAGGACTCCAGCGCGCGAATCGACGGATGGCCGATGACGTCTCGGGCGACGTAGAGGCCGAATGGCTCGACTCGGTATTCGCGGACAGCGCGGATGACCCCCTTGGGGTCGGTGTTGGTCATCGCCTCCAGGTCGAACAGCTCAACTTTGGGAGGGTGAATGTGCGTGGCGGTCTGGGCAGTCGGTCCGTGCTGGGCCGTCATAGCGATCGACCCTACGCGAGGACAGACTGTCAGGGGTCCGGCCTACTCTCGATGCCATGAGTGAAGCCGTCACTGTCCCCCGCGACCTGCTCCCCCGCTCCGAGTTTCGTCCAGCGGACAGCCCGCGGTCCCAAGCGCGGTTTGAGATGATCAGCGACTACGCGCCGGCCGGCGATCAGCCAGCCGCGATCGATGAGCTGGAGCGCCGGATCACCGGGGGTGAGCGCGACGTCGTGCTGCTGGGCGCCACCGGAACCGGCAAGTCGGCCACCACCGCGTGGCTCATCGAGCGGGTGCAGCGTCCCACGCTGGTGATGGCGCCTAACAAGACCCTCGCCGCGCAACTCGCCCACGAGCTGCGGGACTACTTCCCGAACAACGCGGTGGAGTACTTCGTTTCCTACTACGACTACTACCAACCCGAGGCGTACGTCCCGCAGACCGACACCTACATCGAGAAGGACTCGTCGATCAACGACGACGTGGAGCGGCTGCGGCACTCCGCTACGAGGTCGCTGCTCACACGCCGCGACGTCGTTGTCGTCGCCTCGGTATCGTGCATCTTCGGCCTCGGGACCCCGCGGGAATACCTCAAGGGGTCGATTCATGTTCCGGTGGGAGGCGAGGTCGGACGCGATGCGCTGCTGCGGGGCCTCGTCGACATCCAGTACACCCGCAACGATCTCGCCTTCGCCCGCGGGACCTTCCGGGTCCGCGGTGACACCGTGGAAATCATCCCCGCCTACGAGGAGTTAGCGGTCCGCATCGAGTTCTTCGGTGACGAGGTCGAGTCGCTTTACTACCTGCACCCACTCACCGGCGAAGTGGTGCGGGAGGTGCCCGAGGTGCGAATCTTCCCGGCCACCCATTACGTCGCCGGGGCCGAGCGGATGGAGCGCGCCATCGAGGGCATCGAATCCGAACTGACAGACCGGCTGGCCACGCTGGAGAACCAGGGCAAGCTGCTGGAGGCCCAGCGACTGCGGATGCGGACCCACTACGACGTGGAGATGATGCGTCAGGTCGGGTTCTGCTCCGGCATCGAGAATTACTCGCGCCACATCGACGGGCGCGCAGCCGGGTCGGCGCCGGCCACCCTGTTGGACTACTTCCCCGAGGATTTCCTGCTCGTCATCGACGAGTCGCATGTCACGGTGCCGCAAATCGGCGGGATGTACGAGGGCGACGCCTCGCGCAAGCGCACCCTGGTGGAGCACGGTTTCCGGCTACCCTCTGCGCTGGACAACCGGCCACTGAGCTGGGAGGAGTTTCAGGACCGGATCGGCCAGACGGTGTACCTATCAGCGACACCGGGACCCTATGAGATGGCCCAAGCAGGCGGCGAGTTCGTCGAGCAGGTCATCCGCCCGACCGGCCTGGTGGACCCTGAGGTCGTGGTGAAACCGACCAAGGGCCAGATCGATGACCTGGTGCACGAGATTCGCGTCCGCGCGGAGCGAAATGAACGGGTGCTGGTCACCACCTTGACCAAGAAAATGTCCGAGGACCTCACCGACTATCTGCTTGAGCTCGGCGTCCGGGTGCGCTACCTGCATTCCGAGGTGGACACGCTGCGCCGGGTGGAGCTGCTGCGGCAGTTGCGACTGGGCGAGTTCGACGTGCTGGTCGGGATCAACCTGCTCCGCGAGGGCCTGGATCTGCCCGAGGTGTCGCTGGTGTCGATCCTGGACGCCGACAAGGAGGGCTTCCTGCGCAGCGGAACATCCCTGATCCAGACCATCGGTCGGGCCGCCCGCAACGTGTCCGGCGAGGTGCACATGTACGCCGACAGGGTCACCGACTCGATGCGCCGGGCCATCGACGAGACCAACCGGCGACGAGCCAAGCAGGTCGCCTACAACACCGAACGCGGGGTTGATCCGCAGCCGCTACGCAAGAAGATCAACGATATTCTCGAGCGCGTCTACGCCGAGGCCAGCGATACCTCCGACATCGCTGCGGTGCGGGTAGGAGGATCCGGGCGCAATGCCTCACGGGGCAAACGTGCCGCCGGCGAGCCCGGCCGGACCCCGAGTAGCGCCGGTGTGCTGGAAGCTCGGGACGCCTCGTCGATGCCTCGCGCGGAGTTGGCCGATCTGATCCAGCAGCTCACCGACCAGATGATGGGCGCGGCCCGGGAGCTGCAGTTCGAGCTGGCTGCCCGGCTCCGGGACGAGATCGCCGAGCTGAAGAAGGAGCTGCGCGGGATGGACGCCGCGGGCCTGCGCTAGCGCAGAACCCGGATCACTCCCTCCTGCACAGCGCTGGCGATCAGTCTGCCGTCCCGGCTGAAGAACCGTCCGGTGGCCAGCCCTCGCCCTCCCGACGCGGACGGTGAGGTGTAGTCGCAGAGCACCCAGTCGTCGGCCCGGAACGGGCGGTGAAACCACATCGAGTGATCCAGGCTGGCGGCCATCACGCCGTCAGTCAATGAGCGACCGTGCGGGATGGCCACCGACCACAACACGGTCAAATCGGAGGCGTAGGCGAGCACGCAGACATGTAGCAGGGCATCGTCGGGCAAGTCGCCGTCGGCTCGTATCCACAGCTGGTCGCGCGCGCCTGGGCCGGCGTCGGTTCGGACGCCAGCCCAGGGTGGCGGGGTGATGTAGCGCAGGTCGAACGGCCGAGGCAGCTGAGCGATCAGCGGGCGGTTATCGCCGCTGCGAGGTGCCCAGCTGGCCAGGTCGTCGAGCTGCTCTGGGGCCGGGACCTCAGGCATCTCATCGGCGTGCTCCAGGCCCTCCTCGGGTAGCTGGAACGACGCCGCCAGCGTGAAGATCGGCCTGCCGTGCTGGATCGCTACCACGCGGCGGGTCGTGAACGACTGCCCGTCGCGGATCCGGTCGACGTTGTAGACGATCGGCACCCGAGGATCGCCAGGCCGGAAGAAGTATGCGTGCAGTGAGTGCACGCTGCGCTCGACCGGCACGGTTCGACCTGCCGCGACCAGTGCCTGGCCCGCCACCTGACCGCCGAAGACTCGTGCCGGGGAGTCCGACGGGCTGACGCCGCGGAAGATGTCGTTCTCGATGCGCTCCAGGTCCAGCAAGGCCACCAGGTGGTCCACGACGGGTTGGCCTCGTGGCACGCCGTCAGCTGCCCGCGGAGCCTCGATCCACTGTTTCCACGCGGGATCGCTGGTATCAGCCAAGATCCTCCTCGCCCAGGCGGTGCACCCGGACAAGGTTCGTGGAACCCTCCGTGCCCGGCGGGGATCCCGCCACGATCACCACCAGGTCGCCGGGCTGGTAACGCCCGATCGACAGCATCGCCTGATCCACCTGCCGGACCATCGCATCGGTGGTCTCGACCCGGGGTACCAGGAAGGTCTCGGTACCCCAGGTCAGCGCGAGCTGACTGCGCACCGAAGGCTCCGGGGTGAACGCCAGCAACGGCAAGTGGGTATGCAGCCGGGCCAGCCTGCGGACAGTGTCGCCGGACTGGGTAAACGCCACCAGAGCCTTAGCCTCCAGCCGCTCCCCGATGTCGTGAGCGGCGTAGGACAGCACGCCCCGCTTGGTGTGCGGCACATGGTTCAGCGGTGGGACGTTCGGCGAGCCGGCTTCGATGGCTTCGACGATCCGGCTCATCATCTCCACCGACTCGATCGGGTAGCGACCAACACTGGTCTCCCCCGAAAGCATGACCGCGTCGGCGCCGTCGAGCACCGCGTTGGCCACGTCGGAAGCCTCCGCCCGCGTCGGCCGAGCATTGCCGATCATGGAGTCAAGCATCTGAGTGGCCACGATGATCGGTTTGGCGTTGTCCCTGGCGACCTGGATGGCCCGCTTCTGCACC
>JAICHZ010000196.1 GCA_025924655.1 Pseudonocardiaceae bacterium
CAGATGCGGCTTGATCGCCTCGTAGCGACGCGCCATAGACTCCACGACACCGGACATAGCACAGACGGTAGATCCCACGGAGCCAAAAACTACGTTATTTCACTACGCGCCCTTACCTGGTCGGTTGGGTTGTTGCCTGCTCGGTTTCTGATTGTTCGTTCGGTGGCGCTCCAGAAAAGCGACGGCGGTCGCCGGGCGGCGGCCCGGGCCCTGTCGGGCGCTGAGGCTCAGTGGGTGTCGATGAGGACTTTGCCGGTGATGCCTCGCTCGCTGGCCTCGTGGGCGGCGGCGATGTCCTCAAGTGCGAACACGGTCGTCGGCAGTGGGCGTAGCGTCCTGTCGAGGAGGGCCGAGGTGATCTCCTCGACCGCGGCGTGCAGCGCCTCGGGCGGGGTGGTGTAGATCAGCATGAAGCTTAGGCGAGTCCCTTCGCGCATCAGCCGCGCCACCGGCAGCTGCGGATTGGCACGCTCGGGTGAGTAGGTCGTGTTCGTCCCGCCGTGTTTGATCACTGCCAGGTCGAGCTCGAGATTGGTGGCCAGCGCGAGCTCGAGGATCCGGTCGACACCGGTGGGAGCTGCCTTCCGGATGCGATCGGCGGTGCCGAGTTCTCGATAGTTCACGACATGTCGGCGCCGGCCTGCTCGGCGAGCGCGGCTTTCTCCGGCGCGCTGATGGTGGCGATCACCTCCGCGCCGCCGCGCTTGGCCAGTTGGATCGCGGCATGGCCCACCACGCCGGCGCCGCCCGCGACGAGCACCCGACGGTCGTTGATCGGGCCGTCGGCGAACAGGCAGCGGTGGGCGGTCATGAACGGGATACCCAACGCCGCGGCCTGCTCCAGCCCGATGCCCTCCGGCACAGCGACCGCCTGCCCGGCGGGGACGACCACACTCTGAGCGGCTGTCCCAGTCGACCGCTGCCAGGCGGCGTGGTAGACCCACACAGCCTCTCCGACGCGCGCGTCGTCGACGTTCGGCCCGACCGCGTCGATCACGCCCGCGCCGTCCTGGCCAGGTATCTGCATCGGGAACGGCACAACAGCCCCGAGGACCCCGGCCCGAGCCCGCCAGTCGGTGGGATTGACCGCGGAGAACGCCAGACGCACCCGCACCTCCCCGCACCCCGGCTCGGGCTCGGGCAGATCGCGGAGTTCCAAGACCTCACGGGCAGAACCCACGTGGTGATAGACGGCTGCGCGCACTGCCGACCTCTCCTTCTGTCACTAGCTGGCTGGAACCCATACCGTGACCCGCGCCTGTCAGCTCTGCGGTCGGGTCACGACGGTGGCCGTTGGCCCCACGCAGCGATGTTCGCTAACGGCGCGTCGAGGACCGCTGGGTCGTCGAGCGGGGCGATGCCCGCGGTGTACTGGGCCTCGGACAGCAGCCCGCGGCTCACCAACCCGGAGCGGAGCTGAGCCATGGACATCCGGTAGGCGGCGTCATCTGGACTACCGTCGCCGACGTGTTTGATCGACACGGACATGCCGAGCTCGACCAGGCCGACCTCGGCGAGCGCGGCCGGCAGCCGTCGCCGTGCCCAGCGGAAGTCCGCGCCGTGGGAGTCGGCGAGCAGTTGCTCGAAGGCATCGATGAACCGCCGGAGAGTCGGGTGCGGTGAGGAGTCCACCGGAAACAGGTCGAGGTCCTCGGTGACCAGCCAGCCGCCCGGGACGAGCCAGGTGACTACCTTGGCCAGTACCTCTTCGCGCTCTGGCAGGTTCACCAGCAGCCACCGGGCGTGGATGAGATCAAACGAGCCGAGCGGGAAGTCCTCGGCCACCACGTCGTGGCGCAGCACCCGCAGGTTCGGCGCGGAGCGCGCGGCAAGGAAGGTGGTGCCGAGGTCGGTGGCCACGACCTGCCCGTCCGGGCAGCGGGAGGCCAACCAGTGGGCGATCGATCCGGCACCAGCACCCAGCTCCAGGCAGCGCCACGAGGGCTGGATACCACGCCGTTCCAGGGTGCGGATCGTGTCCGGATCGAGCATCTGTTCCAACAGGTGCAGCCGCTGCTCTTCGGTGGGCACCTCGTGGCCGATCACGCCAGCGGCGTAGCGCGTCGCCGCGGACGACGGGGTGGGCGGGGCGGGGAGAGTAGACATGACTATTTCCTGTCCAGGAGCGTTGGGGTGGCCCCAGGGGGTCCGGAGCCAGGGATCAACAAGGTGGTGGCTGGTGTGCGCAGGGCTGGAAACGGCATCGGAGCGCTGCGCCTTGTCCGCTGGGGTGCGCGGCCGCGTAACCGACGAACTCACCGTGCGCGGGTACTGGCGGACGGGTCCAGCAGCTCACTTGCACGCTGGACATGGCGCCTGCCGCGGACAAGTTCGCCTGCCCCAGACCGCCGCGCTGCGTCTGTCGGATGACCCGCAGACTGTTCAGACCGAGCACTACGATCAGCGGTGCCGCCACCAACGCTCGCAGGTCCTCAACACACCGCGCAGTGTTTCCGACCACGAGTGAGCCGCCGGTTCCCGATGGCCCCATCACGGTGGAGTCAGATCCAGTGGGGGAGTCCAACCGCCAGCCAGGGCAACAGCATGCGGTGGTGCGCGGCGGGTGGGGCGCCGGGTCGGTGAGCCTGTACAGGAAACGGTACGGATGGTCGACATCAAATCTCCAACTGTTTGGTTGGAATCGTGGTATCACCCTAGCGCGATCCACCTAGATGTCCAACTAGTTAGTTGGAGTCTGGCGTAGACTGCCTGGTATGGCCTGGGACACCGAAGGCACGAAACGGCGGCTGCTCGCCGCCGCTGTGAACGAGTTCTCCACGCGCGGGCTCGCTGGGGCGCGGGTCGACCGGATCGCCGCCACCGCCGGCGTGAACAAGGAACGGATCTACCAGTACTTCGGCGGTAAGGCAGCCCTGTTCGACATCGTGGTGTTAGCCGAGTTGGACCGGCTCGCCGAAGCGGTGCCCCTCGACGCCACCTCCCCCGAGGCCCTGGTCGACTACGCGGGCGCCGTGTTCGACCACTATCAGCAACGGCCGCATCTAGCGCGGCTGCTGCACTGGGAAGGACTCGAACGCGGCCACGAACCCGGTACCGACGAGACGCAACGAGCCGACCGGTACCGGGCCAAGACAGCCGTCATCACACAGTGCCTTCCCGAGACCGCGACAGCACAGCAGCGTCCTGGCGACGTGCTGCTGACCATGATCGCCCTAGCCACCAGCTGGCATGTCCTGCCACAACTCAACCGGATGATCCTCAACGGCCACGAACACGACGCCCAGCAACGGCGAAACGCCCTCACCTGGTCAGTCCGACAGATAGTCGGCGCCTAACCTCGTAGCGGCACCGCCTAGCCACCGCTGGCGCCCAACGACGAACCCCGCCCTCCGCGCTGAAAGGACGGGGGTTTGCGGTGGGGAGGTCACGTTCGCAGGTCGCGCGATCGTCGACCAGGACGGTGCGGTGCAGGTCACCCGGAATCTACCCAACGGGGTCGGGACGGTGCTGCGGGTGATCGGCGATCCACGTCCATGCGGTCCACGTGCCGTGTCACGGGCTGGTGGTGCCAGGCGTTTTCACGCCCGCCCTTGGGGCACGTCATCCGCCCGCGCCGTCCTCGGCTTCCCAGCGCAGCAGGTCGCCCGGCTGGCATTTGAGCACCTCGCAGAGCGCGGCGAGCGTCGCGAAGCGCACCGCCTTGGCGCGGCCGTTCTTGAGTACCGCCAGGTTGGCGGGTGTGATCCCCACGCGGTCCGCGAGCTCGCCCACGGACATCTTCCGCTTGGCCAGCATCACGTCGATGTCGACGGTGATCGGCATCAGATCACCTCGTCCAACTCGGCCCGCAGCTGCGCCGCTTCGCCGTCGCGCGCGACGGCTTGGGCGAGCAGCATCCGCAGCACGAGCACGATGAGCGCGACCCCCAGGATGGCCACGCCAACCCCGCCCATGATGAGGGTGACGCCCGGGTCGTCCCGCTGGCCCGGCGCATTGATGACCGTGACCGCGAACCACACGAGGGCAGCCGCCACGATCGCGCCGATCACGCCGTCTACGTACCGGAAGGCGGCGTGGGAGAACACGGTTCCGCGTCGCACCATCGTCACCAGCCGCCACACGCAGACCAGGGCGACCTGGACCGACACCATGCCCAGGATCGTGATCACGCGCAGCGGGGTCAGCGGGAGCGACCCATCATCCGGTTTGGTGGCCAACGCCCACACCATCATTGCCTGCACGAACACGGTGCCGGCGAGCACCACCACGAGCACGGCCCGCAGCGCATGCACTGTCAGCTTTCCCATGACCCGTCCTCCCATCGAGCTACGATGGGAATCTATCGAATTTCGATAGATGAGGCAAAGGGCTGGGACGGAGGGTGGGCGGCGGTTTCGCACCGCGGTGGGACGCCGCCGCCCCCTCCCATGGCATGGCGTTCGCGCGAACCGTCTTGATCTTGTCGAAGTCGGCCTCGCTTGAGCACAAATCGGACGCCACCCGACTACGCCCAAGCCCTGACGTCACCGCCCCAACTGCTCAACGCGCTTAGCGTCTCGTCGATGAAGGCTGTGCCGTGACCGACCTCGTCGTTGTCCTGGGCTGTGACCAGCCGGTGGTGCGCGAAGCTCAGTGCGAGAAGTTGCGTCTGGCGAGTCAGTCGCGACAGATCACCGCCATCTTGCAGGTATGAGGTGAGCGCGATCGTGGCAATCTGCCATGACAGGAAGTAAGCCAACGCCGCGAAGTCCCACCCAGCCGCCCCGACCGAGGCCATCCCAAAGTCCACAAAGCCGACCGCGGAGCCGTCAGGGTCATCCACCAGCGGCCAGAGGATGTTCTCGTCGTGGAGGTCGCCGTGGACCAAGACGCGCGGCTGTGTTGCTGCGACCTGTCGTATGTCGTCTGCCCAACCGGTGAGCCCGGAGCCGAATATCGGATGGACGGGCATGTCGTCGAACGGCCAGCCTCGGGTGGTGTCCGCAAGGCCAAGACCACGCACGTCGACGCCATGCAGCGCTTGCAATGCTCGACCGATCGGCTCGGCAGCCTCAGCGGCGTCAACCAGGGCAAGCCCAACACCGCCGAGCCGCTCGGTAACCGAGAAGTTCACCGCTTGCGAAGACTCCAGCAGCCAGTGCCCAGTGATCGGGCGGGGCACGCGCAGTGCGCAAGGCTGGGCCTGGTTCAGCGTGTCGAGGACTCGAGAAAGCACAGCATGCTCGCGCTCATAAGTGCTCCTGGCGGCAACCAGGGCAACGCGTAGCACCAGCTCGCGATCACCCACGTCGTCTGCGACCAGCCACGCGTTGCTGGACAAGCCGCAGCCCAGCAACGTCAGCCTGGCATCTGATACCCCAAGCGTCTGAAGTGCTACCCGCGCCAGCCGCTTATCAGCGTCATGGCCGCGATCGGTCACCCAGCGAGTGTGCCCGCTGCCGTAAGCCACTGGCCAGCGCGAGGGAGCTGTTGCGTTGACGGATCCGTATCGGACAAGATGATCACCTTGAGGTATGGAGTCCTGAACAGCCGCAAGTAATGTTCGTTAACCGTTCGTCTGCGGACTCCGTCAGCACCGGCCGTGCCGCCGGACACGCATTCGCTTCCTGCTGGTTGCCGGTGGGAGGAAGCAGAGCGTAGATGGGGCGTTGGTCTCGGCGGGCGCTGACGGTGTATTGATCCGCATTCTCGCCGGCACAGTCGGACCTATCCCTGGCCGGCTTTCTGACCCGGCCGACGGCCTGGTCCCCACGCCGGGATGTACGGGATCAGGCCGAGCTGGTAGACCTGCGCCTGGAGCTCCACTGGAAGGGAGCGAGCGTCGCACGGCAGGCCGTCGATCGTGATCATCCAAATGAGGGGGTTGCCCGCGATCTGATCTGCCCGCAGGAACTCGGCCGAGAAGTAAGTGATCTTCAAACCGTCACGGATCATCTTGGCCTTGCTGCTCATCGTGGACTTGGCCACCGCGAAGGCCTCGCTTAGCGCCTCAGCGGTGGCGTATGGCCGCGTTTGTGGGTCGAACAGGAAGTTGGCCTGCCCCAGCGCGTACACCACTCCGGCTGCCCATACCTTCCGCGTTCCGCTGCGCAGCGGCGAGGGCCGCTTGCGGGCCAACTTGGCCACCGCGCGACGGGCCAGGTCCGCGTACTCCTGGTCGAGCAATTGCAGGCAGACCGCGTCGCTGACCGCGACGATCTCATCCACGATCAGGCGCATCGCCTTGGGGACCTTCAGCTCCTCCAGATCGACCACCCTGCCAGTCTGACAGTCATGGCCCACCACGACCTCGCCTAGCCCGACCAGGACTCAGCGCGCGGACCACCCGACAGAAGTGTCTTTGGGCCTCGACGCGGCGAGCAGGCCGGTCGTGTGCTGCACAGCCTTGTGCGGGGGACGATCGACTCCCACGTTGGACGGCCACGTGGTACTGGCGACCGCCCGCTCCACCAGAGCTGGGGCGCGGACACGGCTATTTGATCGGGTCCGCAGCTAGCTCGCTGTTAGCCAGAGCGACATGACAGTCGGGCTGGACG
Source organism: Pseudonocardiaceae bacterium (assembly GCA_025924655.1). GTDB lineage: Bacteria > Actinomycetota > Actinomycetes > Mycobacteriales > Pseudonocardiaceae. The sequence continues at coordinate 6,498 of JAICHZ010000196.1, forward strand.
GCCCGATGTCGCCGTCCTTCGTGTGGGCCTCCGAGGAACCCGACCACCCAAGAATGTCCGGTTGGGGATGGCCATACGATCGCTTGGAGCGCCACGACGATGAGTTCTCGTCGACAGCGATCAGTCACTAACGGCGAAGCACACGGCAGAAGGAAGGAGAGCCCGGTGTCGAGCCTAAGGGTGGACCTCATCACCGATCATCATCGGTCGCTCCGGCCCGATGGTCTGAAGCCATGCTGATCTACTCGATGAGCGTCTCGGTGGACGGCTTCATCGCCGACCGCGAGGGCGCGTTCGGGTGGACGACCCCCAACGAGGAGCAGTTTCGTTTCCACACCACGCAGACACGCGAGCTTGGCGGCTATCTGTGCGGCCGCAGGCTCTACGAGACGATGCTGCCGTGGGAGACGGATCCGTCGATGCGCGACAACGAGCTCTGGGCCGCGTTCGCCGACGTCTGGTGCGCGATCCCGAAGGTCGTCTTCAGCCGCACGCTCGACAGCGTCCAGGGCAACGCCCGGCTCGCCGAGGCATCACTGGCCGA
>JAICHZ010000197.1 GCA_025924655.1 Pseudonocardiaceae bacterium
CACGGCTGTTTGGCAGGGTTCCACTGAGATGGTGGCCTCCAGCACTTTCCTCGCGCTTCTGCCTAGCACTGCGTGCAGGAGCGGTCGCGACCGAGCGACGGGTGGCAGCGCTGGACAACCTGCGTCCATCTACTGTAAGTTCTACTGTGCTACAGCACGATGTTGTTTCCTTCGCAAGGAGGTGATAGCTGCGGACTGTGACACTGGAGGCGACGGCGCGATGCTGCTTCCGCAGCGCGCCCGTGAGGAATGGGAGTTACCAGCCCTACGGCGATAACCACTTAGGAGATCGGGCGTCGCCCCGAAAAGAGTGCTCCAACGTTCCCGGTGGACAGCACACCGGGACGGTTTCATCAACGCTAGGGGGTCCCTGGTCGCCATGATCAAATTGGCGACCAGGGACCCATTCGCGACTCCGGGGACCAGGTGACCCAACCGCAGGATATGCACGGCAAGCTCGATGATCAGCATTACGCCGCCTACACCATCGGCCTCGCCGCCGACTTACTCGGTGTCCAACCCGCCTTCCTCCGTAGCCTCGACGCCGCCGGGCTGCTGACCCCAGGCCGCTCCGCAGGCGGGCAACGCCGCTACAGCCGCGCCGACCTAGCCCTAGCCATCCGGGTGCGCGAACTGCTCGACCAGAACATGCCCTTGGCGGCCGCCACTCGCATCGTCAGCCTCGAACGCCAACTCGACGAAGCCAACCGCCGCATTGCCCACCTGCAACACCTCGTCAGCCAGCCGCAGGGCAGTCCAAGCGAGGGCTGACAGAGCATCCGCCGGGGTCGTCAAGTGATCGGGGACCCGCCGGTTACTCCGAGGACCTCTGAGGTCATGTAGCTCGACTCCTGCGAGGCGAGGAACACGTAAAACGGCGCGAGCTCGGCTGGCTGGGCCGCCCGTCCCATCGGCGCCTGCGCACCGAAGGACTCCAGCTTGTCTTCGGACATCGTGGCGGGAATCAACGGGGTCCACACCGGGCCGGGGGCAACCGAGTTGGCGCGGATACCCCGATCGAGGAGGTCGTGGCCGAGTGCCTTGGTCAAGTTCACGATCGCGGCCTTGGAGGCCGCATAGTCCATCAGGTGTGTGGACGGCTGGAACGCCTGGACCGAGGAGCTGGTGATGATGGTGGACCCGGGCGGCATGTGCGGCACCGCCGCTTTGCACAGCCAGAACAGCGCGTAGATGTTCGTCTTCATCACTCGGTCGAACTGCTCGGTAGTGATGCCGTCAAGGCCGCCGTCCTGCGACATCTGGTAGCCCGCATTGCTGACCAGCACGTCGATGTGGCCGAACTCGCGCACGGCGCGGTCGATCACCTCGCGGCAGTGCTGCTCGTCACGCAGGTCACCGGGCACCGTGACGGCCTGACGACCGGCGTCGACGACCCAGCGGGCGGTCTCCTTCGCATCGCCCTCCTCGGACTCCAGGCAGGTGATCAGCACGTCCGCCCCCTCCCGGGCGAACGCGATCGCCACCGCGCGACCGATCCCCGAGTCACCGCCGGTGATGACGGTTTTCTTTCCCTCCAGTCGTCCGGTGCCCCGGTAGCTGCGCTCACCGTGGTCGGGGTGTACGTCCATATCACCGGTACGGCCCGGATACTCCACCGTCTGATCGCCGCTTCCCGGCGCCGCATGCTGCTCCGTGGGATCTTGCTGAGTGAACTGGTCCTGGCTCATGCGTCCGCCTCCGCTGGGTTGCGGTCGGGATGACCGGCTCCTTGAGGGACAACTTCCGATGCACGCCGCGAGGTCACGGCGGCTACTCGAATCCCGCAGAGGTGCTTACGCTTCCTCAGGGACTCCGAGATCCGCGCTTCCCCCACTTTCGCTGATATCGTCATCGCGTTCGTAGTCGGGTGTTGATCCCCGGCGGGGACTCCTGGCTGCCCGGGCTCACCCAGCTTTTCTTCGTCATTAGGCCACTCCTGGCTCGCTGGCGAGTCCTGAGCCGATGTCCTGCTCGGTCATGTTCGACTCTATTACCTCCTTGAGCGGGGTGAACTTCGCTGCTGGTTACCCTCCGCGAGCGAGAGCCAAACGCAGACCGCCGAGCAGCCGGACGGCTTGCCATCCAGCAGGATGCTTGTAGGATTCCATCTGGATGGTGAAGGGGTGCGGCGGATGGCTGAGGTAGATAGAAGCGAGAAGATCACTATCAACGTCGGGTTGGTCGATCTCGGTCAGATCGATCTACTCGTCGACGAGGGGTTCTACGCCAACCGCACGGACTTCATCCGAACGGCGATCCGGCGCCAGCTGGAGAGCCGGGCAGCTGCGGTGAACGACACGGTGGCGCGCCGGACGTTGACGCTCGGCACGTACCACCTCAGCCGCCGTGACTTGGAAGAACTGCGTAACGCAGGGCAGACGGTCGAGCTGCGCGTCCTCGGGCTGGCGACCGTTGCCGACGATGTCAGCCCCGAGCTCGCCCTGGCGACGATCTCCTCGGTAGAGGTCCTCGGCGCCTTCCGGGCGTCGCGGGCGGTCAAGGCTGCCCTCGCGCCCCGCACCACCACCTGAACACCACAATTCGCCCGGCGCCGGCCGGCTCCCGAAGGGGTTCCCCATGGACGACCATCGCATCGCTGGCATGTCCGAAGCACTGCGGCTCACCCGTGCAGGGCAGCTGACTGAGGCGACCGCGCTGCTGCAGCGCACCGTCGGCGCGGCCCGGGCGGCCGGCAAGCCGGGCGCTGGCCGGTCCGCTGGGCTGGCTGACCTGCCCAGCGCTAGTCCCAGAATCGCGCGTCCCACCGCACTCGGCGGCGTGACCCGCCATCTCAGCCACACCGAGGCGGCCGGAACCCGAAGTTACGACCTCTATATCCCGAGCGGCTACACCGGCGCTCCGGCGCCCTTGGTCGTCATGCTGCACGGCGGCAAGCAGGACGCAGCCGACTTCGCCGCCGGCACCCGGATGAACGAGCTCGCCGAGCAACACACGTTGCTCGTCGCTTACCCGCAACAGTCCGCCGCGGCCAACAACAGCGGCTACTGGAACTGGTTTCGCCCCGCTGACCAGCAGGCCGGCGCCGGCGAGCCGGCGATCATCGCCGGCATCACCCGCCGGATCATGGCCGGCCACGCGATCGACCCCGCCCGGGTGTACGTGGCCGGGCTCTCCGCCGGTGGCGCGATGACGGCGGTGATGGCCGCGACCCACCCGCAGCTCTACGCCGCGGTCGGCGTGCATTCCGGGGTCGCCTACCGCGCGGCGCATGACGTCGCTTCGGCATTCGCCGCTATGCGGACCGGTGGCTCACCGCCGCCCGGCGGACCGGTCCCGTTGATCCTCTTCCATGGCGACCGTGACCAGATCGTGGCGCCGGTGAACGCTGAGAAGCTGGTCGCCGCCCGGCTGGCCACCACCGGCACCTCCGTGTCGGAGACAACGCACATCGACGGGCGGCGCAACGGCCATGCCTGCACCCGAACCGTGCACACCGACGTCGACGGCGGCGTCCTCGCCGAGTCCTGGACGGTGCACGGCGGCGGGCACGCGTGGTTCGGCGGCAGCTCGGCCGGGTCCTACACCGACCCGACAGGTCCCGACGCATCCGCCGAGATGATCCGGTTCTTCCTCGCCCACGGCCGAAGGCACCTTAGGTAGTCGGTCGGGGAAACCACGTAACTGACGCATGGATCTCCGAAGTTTTCTCGCTTGACTAAGTAGTTGCGTATGAATTCACCGTATGAACTGGCGTCAAAAGATAGGGGTCGATACGTCTTGTCAGACAATCTTCTTCCGGCCATGGTAGCGATTAGCCGAATCGACACTGCCGTCGACGAGGTTGTGCGCTGTCGTCAGCCCACTGGGCTGTTTAAGGGGGATTTCTATGTCTGACACATTCAGCTTTGCCGAGGTTGCCGGCCAGCACGTGGAGCTACTTCCCGCCCGTACCGTCTTGTCCCTGTTCCACGCCTGTGGCTGTGGAGGCGGCGGTGGTCATGGTGGTGGTGGTCATGACGGTGGTGGTCATGGTGGTGGTCATGATGGAGGCGACGGCGGCCGAGGCGGCAATGGCGGCTACGGCGGCAACGGTGCCAACGGCGGCTTCGGTGGAGATGGCGGCAATGGCGGCCAGGGTAGGGGCGGCATCGGCCTCAACCTGCTGAACATCGACCTGTTCGGTGACCAGACCAACGACGCTGGCAGCGGCTACGGCGGCGATGGCGGTAACGCTAATGGCGCCAACGGGGGAGACCGCCACAGCTGAGCTGACCCGCTGATCGGGGGGTGCCGCTAAGCGGGGGCTAACGGCACCCCCCGGAGCGTATGGCCGTGAACTGGACAGTACCCGCATTTCCATCGACGAAAATGTGTACCGTCGAGTTTCACGACGCCGACAGGTATGGGGCTACGGGGCTCGGCGGCCCGAACAGCGCGCCGATTGCCCAGTTGGCACCGATGCGCGTCCAGTCCGCGGCCTGCTCGACGGTATCTGCCGGAGCGACGACGTCGACGCCGGCATCGCGAATGATGTGTACCAATGCCTGCGCTGCCCGCGCCAGGATCCGGGACGGATCCTCGGCTAGCTGGTGGGACACCGGCCGGGCGATTCGCAGCACGCGCACCGAGAGATCTGCCACGCAGCGCAGCCCGCGGATGCCGCCACCGAAGTCGTAGAGTCCAGCGCGCACGCCCAACTCGGTGAGCACCCGCAGGTTGTCCTCGGCTTGCCCGCCACCTTCGTCAGCGAGTTCACCGGTGACCGTGCGGATCGCCGCCACCGGTGCTCTGAGCTCCAGCTCAGCCGGCGCCAGGCCGGTCTCCCGCAGAACTGCTCTGACTCTCGCTACCAGATCGGGATCCTGCGCCTGGGACGGCGTGAGGTTGATCATTACCGGTGGCACGCTGGCAGCCGTACGTTGCCAGGACACGGCCTGCTCAGCGGCAGTGCGCAGCAACCACTGACCGACCTCGTGCACGACGCCGGTGCGCTCTGCAGCCTGTACGCACTGTTCGTTGGACAGCATGCCGAGCTGGGGGTGCTGCCAGCTCAACGCCGCTTCGACGCCGACCAGCCGGCCGCCGTTCAGCGTGACCACCGGCTGGTATGTCACGTGCAGTTCGCCGCTCTCCAGCGCGCCGGGCATTGCTGCGGCCAGCTGCAGCTGCGCCCGGTTCGCGGCATCGATCTCCGGATCGAACAGGGTCCACTGCCGCTTGCCCCGGCCGCGGATACGGCGCAGCGTGGCGCTGGCGGCACGCATCAGCTCCTCAGCCAACGCTCCGGCAACCCGGCGCTGCACAATGCCGATGGTGGCGGTGACGGCCACTCCGATCCCGTCGACGTAGAACGGCTCGGCCAGCTCAGTGTTGATCATTTCGGCGAGCGCACCGACGTCCAGCACTGAATCACCGGGTTCGATCAGGATTGCGTACTCATCGGCTCCCAGTCTGGCGACCATCGCGCGCTGGTCGGCGACCACCCATTCCAGCCGCCTGGCGACCACGTCCAGAAGCCGTTCGCCGACGTGATGCCCCAGCCCGTCGTTGATCGCGGAGAAGCCATCAAGATCGAGATGAATCAACGTGACCACTGCTGACGGGTCGAGCTGCCCGAGCACCTTTTCCAGGTGGGTCACGAAGTACTGCCGATTCGGCAGCCCGGTCTGCACATCATGCAGCGTCTGATGCTGCAGCCGCTGCTCGAGCAGGCGCAGATCGGTGATGTCGTCGATCATCGTCACGATGCACTCGGGCACCTGCTCGTCGTCGAGCAGCACCGCGGCATCCAGGTAGATCACCGCGGTCTCGCCATCGGCCAGGCGTAGCGGGAACCGGACTCGAAACCGCGATTCCCGACCGGTCGCCAGGCCGCGGTAGTGCTCCTCCGCGATGGTCCGGTCGTCCGGTGCGAACAGCTCAGTGAGCTGGCGGCCGAGCAGCTCACCGGGGCGGTACCCGAGGGTGTCGTCGAGCGACCGGTTAGTTTGCAGGATCCGGCCGTCGGGGTCGCTGATCGCGATCGCCACTGGAGATGTCTGAAACACCCCCCGGAAGCGCGCCTCGCTGGCCCTCAGTGCCTGTTCAGCCTGCCGGCGCGCGCGCAGTCCAGCCCGATAGATCGAGTCCTGCTCATCGAGGCTGCGCTCGCGCAGCGCATTGGCGTAACCAGCGGCAACGTTGCCCGCCAGCCGGGCGACTCGGTTCGCAAGGTCCACGCCCGGCGGGAGCTGTCCCAGCAGATCCGGCAATCGCTCGACGATCAACGTCACCGTCGCGCCGAGCGTCTCGGTACCGGTGAAATGCGCGTCGACCATGTTGACGCCGACTCGGCGCCCGACCGAGGAGTCGAACTCGGTGGCCAGCGCCGAGTCGACCAGCTCAACGGTGAGCCCGAGTAGGTGCGCCACCAGATCGTCATAGCTCATTGACACATAGCTCGCGCCGGCGATCGCGTCCGCCCACCTTCGGGCGAACAGCTCCTGCGCTGCGCGGTTCATCCTCGCCGGATACCTCTCACCGTTGTCCCGGTCCGATAACGTGGGCTCGGTCCGGCTAGTTGCTGGCCGAGTTTACGTGCTACGTGATGGAGATCACTTCCCATCACCCGACTGGCTACCGTTGTGGATCTCCGCGCAGGGCACCTTAGATGTTAGCGATGCTAACTAAATGATGAACCGTGATGGGGTGGGTGCGATGTGTGGCATTACCGGCTGGGTGGACTTCGGCCGTGACCTTCGCGACCAGCAGCCGGTGCTGTCCCCTACGCGCAGAGCTGGCCACCCGTGGCCACCGGCTCATCACCGCAAGCGATACCGAAGTGGTGCTGCACGCTTACCTGCAGTGGGGCGAGGACTTCGCCGAACGGCTCAACGGGATGTACGCCTTCGCGCTGTGGGACACCCAGACCGAACAGCTGTTGCTGGTGCGCGACCGGATGGGCATCAAACCGCTGTACTACGCCGAGACCGAAGACGGGCTGCTGTTCGGTTCGGAGCCCAAGGCCATCTTCGCCCACCCGCTGATCGAACCGGTGGTCGACGCCAACG